>NZ_JBAHZB010000119.1:7534-10213 GCF_036697315.1 Alteromonas sp. 14N.309.X.WAT.G.H12 | reverse complement strand
ACCAAGGGGTTAACGAAATACAATGCCCTTCAAGAAAGTTTGCTTTTGAACATAAAGGCCGTGTTTCTTACCAGTCTAACCACGGCCATTGGGTTTCTTATGCTGAATTTTGCTGAAGTGCCCATTCTTTCCCATTTGGGGAATCTTACCGCTGTGGGGGTAATCTTGGCGTGTATTTTATCCTTAACAGTTTTGCCAGCACTGTTGGTATTATTGCCGGCTCCCCATAGCGTGTCCGAAACCGGCGGCGAATACAAAGTACGTAAGTTGGGTAATTGGGTGGTGTCACACCATCGCAGAATCTTGCCCTACTCGGTGTTGATTGTTTCGGTTTCTTTGTTGTTTTGTATGAATAACCGGTTAAACGATGTGGCGGTGGAGTACTTCGATCTGTCATCGCCCTTCAGACAATCAGTGGAGATCCAGAAAAAGTATTTAGGCGGTATGTCTAACATCGACTTTGCTATTTATACCGATGAACCCTATGGTGTGAATGATCCTGCGGTGATGAAAGAGGTGGATGCCTTAGCAAAATGGCTTCGCTCCCAACCTGAGGTTAAGCATGTACTGAGCTTTGCCGATATAATCAAACGCTTAAATATGAACATGCACGATGATGAGTCGCAGTATTTTAAGCTACCTGATACCAAAGAGTTGGCAGCGCAATATTTGCTGTTATACGAGATGTCTTTGCCCTATGGGCTAGACCTTAATAATCAAATTGATATTGATAAGTCTGCCGTGCGAATGATCGCCGTGTTAGAAAATCTTGGTAGCAATGAGTTTACCGAGTTTGAGCAGCGCACGAAGAGATGGTTTGACAAGCTCGCCCCGGACTTGCGACTGGAAGCGGCAAGTCCGGCGTTGATGTTTGCCCATATTGGGGCGCGCAACATGGAAAGTATGGTGTGGGGATCCCTGGCTGCGCTGGTGGTGATATCGTTATTGATTACGCTGGCCTTGCGCTCTTGGCGACTAGGGTTAGTGAGCCTGATGGCAAACTTAATGCCTGCAGGCATTGGATTTGGCTTGTGGGGGATGATGTCAGGGGAAATTAACATGGCACTGTCCGTTGAACTGAGTATGACCATGGGGATTATTGTCGACGATTCGGTTCACTTCCTCTTAAAATACCAAGCTGCCCGAAAAGATAATTCAAGTGTTAAAGAAGCGGTCCAATATGCTTTTGAAACCGTAGGAAGAGCCATGATCACCACCACGGTGGTGCTAGCTGCCGGATTTGGCGTGCTCTTGTTTTCCGATTTCAGATTAAATTCTGACATGGGATTAATGACCAATATTATCTTTATCGCAGCACTATTGATTGATTTATTGTTCCTGCCCTCATTTTTGATATGGCTGGATAAAGACAAAGCGAAAAAAGTGAGGTACGCACCATGAAAGTTTTAAGCAAAGCAGCACTGCTACCCATAATGACCAGCCTACTTTTGGCCTTGCCGGTGCAAGCGGATGAAGCGTCAGAAAAAGAAGGCTTAAAGGTGGCAACGGCCCGCAAAGATGTGAATCGCGGCTGGGTGAATTCAGTGGCCACCATCACCATGACCTTGCGAAATGCGCAAGGCCAGGAAGCTAAACGGGAGATGCGGGTAAAAACCTTAGAAGTACCCACCGATGGTGATAAGGCACTGACCATATTTGATTCTCCCCGTGATTTGTCCGGCACCGCTTTTTTGAGCTTCTCGCATATTGATGCCCCTGATGAACAGTGGATCTTTTTACCCGCGGTTAAACGGGTGAAGCGTATTTCTACTCGCAATAAATCCGGTCCTTTTTTAGGCAGTGAATATGCTTTTGAAGATATGACATCTTTTGAAGTGCCTAAATTCACTTACGATTTACTGCGCGAAGATACCTACAACGGTGATGAAGTTTATGTACTTGAGCAGAAGCCGTTGGACAAGTTCTCAGGCTACTCCAAACAAATCGTGTGGATTGACAAAGCCCATTACCGGCCACGAAAAGTTGAATTTTTCGACCGTAAAGGCGCGCCCTTGAAAGTCTTGGAATTTGAACAATACCAATTATTCGACGGCGAATTCTGGCGTCCCATGCGTACTTTTATGTACAATCTGCAAACCCAGAAATCCACGGAACTGGTGACACATTCACTGGTGTTTAAAACAGAATTAGAGGACTCGGATTTTGACAGCAATAGCTTACGCAGGGCGCGATAGCTTTATGAAAAAGTGGGCAGGCTTGATGTGCTCAACATTGGTCTCTCCCTTAGCTATGGCAGAGATGCCTGATATTGAACTAAGCGGTTCTGCCGGCGTTGAAACCCGTTATTTTATTCAGGATGCGGCTTATGAGAATCAACCACGATCTCAGCTATCCGCCTTTCTCTCTCCTGAATTGTATACCCAATGGAATGATCGCACAGATAGCTTGCTGTTCAATCCCTTTGTACGGGTTGATCAGCATGATGACGAACGTACCCATGGCGACATTCGGGAACTCATGTGGATGCACGCAGAAAACGATTGGGAAACCCGTGTGGGTGTCAGTAAGGTGTTTTGGGGACAAACCGAATCCCTTCATCTTGTGGATATCATTAATCAAACTGACATGGTAGAGAATATCGACGGCGAAGATAAGCTCGGTCAGCCTATGGTTAACCTGAATATTTATGGTGATTGGGGGACCTTGTCGGGATTTATC
>NZ_JBAHZB010000119.1:0-7524 GCF_036697315.1 Alteromonas sp. 14N.309.X.WAT.G.H12 | reverse complement strand
TCGATTATGCCCTGCGCTGGCAGCACTCCTTAGGTGACTGGGAAATGGGATTGTCTTATTTCGACGGTACATCCCGTGAACCTGAGTTGTTGCAGCACTTTGATGAAAATGGCGAACTGGTTATCCAACCTTATTACGCACAAATTCAACAATATGGTGTGGATATATTAAAAGTGCAGGGGGCATGGTTACTTAAGTTTGAGGGGATTTATCGAACAGGCCAGAGTGAAGATTTTGCCGCGGCGGTTGCTGGATTTGAACGCACCACGGTTGGCGTGTTTAACACCGCCTATGACCTGGGTTTTTTGATGGAATATCAATTTGATGAGCGTGAAGATAACTTTTTTGCCACCGGTCAAAATGATCTTATGCTCGGTTTACGTTGGATATGGAATGACATTGACGGCACTGAAATCTTAACTGGATTTATTCAAGATTTAGATAACAGTGAGACCTACAGTGCATTTATCGAATCATCCAGTCGTATGACTGACAATTGGCGCTGGAAAGTGGATGCCTACTTTTTCTCATCCAATGATACAGATGATACCTTTTGGTATATGCGACGGGACGATCATGTTCAGGTCGCCTTGGAATATTTTTTCTAATAGAGAGACATGACAATGAATAAAGGAATATTTACCGCCGCTTGCCTTTCACTGGCTTGTTTTGGGGCTCAGGGAGTCGAACGCATGTATGGTATTGCCAGTGTGGGCTATGCAGATGTGGAATTTAGCCAAGCCGATAACAGCAAAGTGGGTTACAGCTTGGCATTAGGGCATCAATTCAGTGATCAATGGTATGTGGAAGGGGGTTACCTTAACCTCATCGATGAGCAAGACGGCTTAGATACCATTGAAGCTGAAGGGCTTTATCTGGCGCTGTTGGGAAAAGCCGCGAATATGGACGGTGAACTCTACTACAAATTGGGCGTGATGGACGCAGATATCCAAGGTTATCAGGATGATACCAGTGAGGATAGCTTGTGTACGGTATCTGATAACGCCACCAATAACCTCTGTGCCTATGATGAAGGTATTATCGCAGGGATGGTTGGTTTAGGTTTCGATTATCATGTTGGTTTTAACAGTATGATTCGAGTAGAAGGGCTGTATCTTCGCGGTGAACACGATTTTGAAGCTAGCCTTGTGAGTATTGGTTTCCGTTATAATTTTAATTAATAACCTCAGTGAAAAGTAATCTTCTACACAGGTTTAACGGTACAAATAAACATAACGCGTTAATGGGTGAGGAAGAATGAAGAACGATTTAGACAGCAAGTTTTTGTTACGGGTATTCGATAAAATCCGTCAAGAAGGCCGTAAAACTGATGACAAATACCGATTGAACGGTATTGTGGCCTTTACTGATCTCGATGGTTATACCCTTTTTGTCGAAGATGCGCAGGTGAAACTACAGTTTGGTTTTCATAATCAATATCATTATGACTACCCTTCTGAGTCTGCCTTCGAGCAATTTGAAAAAAAGCTCAAAGAAATCGATCAAAAGTACTGACAGTGATCGGGAACTTAGGCGGCCAACTAAAGCTAAAAAGCAAACCGTTTTGCGCGTCAAAACCGAAAGAAATTCGGTTTAAGCCGGTAGGCTAAGGACGTACAAATAGGTACAATAGCGGCCAAGTCACCCCCAGGAATAGAAATTTTTGTCTGTTGAAATTAAGCCCCCTGAATTTAAACTTTCCTATTTAGGCCCGAAGTACTGGGGCGTTTGGCTAGGCGTCGCCGTACTGTATCTCTTATTGTGGCTTCCCTTTCCCATTATTCGTCTGCTTGGCGCTGGAGCCGGAAAGCTTATTGCGCTTTTAGTGCCAAAACGTATCAAGGTGGCCAGAACCAATTTTGCACTGATGTACCCCAATATGGATGAGGCCCAGCGCGAGGCATTATTGAAAGCCAATATTCGGTGTGCTGGTATGGCCTTATTTGAAACCGGCATGGGGTGGTGGTGGCCTGCTTGGCGGGTAAAAAAACACGTAGTGATTGAAGGCTATGAACATGTGGAAGCGGCGCTATCTCAAGGCCGGGGCGTATTTGGCATGGCGCTACATAACATGAATCTTGAAATTGCCTGTCGCGGGTTAGGGTATACCCACCCTTCCATTGCCTTTTATCGTAAGCACGATAATCCGTTAATGGATTACCTGCAATATCATGGCCGTGCTCGATCGAACAAATACATGATCCATAAACGCAATGCCCGGGCACTGTTAGCGGCCTTGGATAATAAGGAACTGTGCCTGTATCTGCCGGATCAGGATTATGGGCGTGGACAAAGTATTTTTGTCCCCTTTGGCGGAGTTAAAGATACGGCCACCACCACGGCCACCTTAATGTTTGTGCGGCGGACAAAAGCAGTACCTATTATGATCACTTCTCAGTTTACGGCTTCCGGTTACAAGGTGAAATTTTATCCGCCCCTTGAGGCGTTGGGCACCCTCGATGACATTCCGGCTTTAACCCTATTAAATCAAAAAATTGAAGCGGCGGTGAATGAACAGCCTGAAAGTTATCTTTGGATGCACAAACGATTTAAAACCCGGCCAGATAAATCGGCACCCTCTTTGTACCAATAGATAGTTCACAAATTATGTCTCGAACTGGCGTAATCAAACGGCGTTATCAAATCTGCTGATATTGATTTATAGTAGGTAAGTATAATGGAGTGATGGAAATAGGATATGGCAAAGAATACCCAGTCTGACGTCGTTTTTTGGGCAAAACACTTAGGTCTTGCCCTCGCTTTGGTGATCATCGCTGTCATTATCATTTTTCTGTATAAAAAAAATGCCTCGGCGCCGGTGCCCGAAGGAGCAACCAAAGAAAAATCTGTCTCTCAAGGGTTAAGCAATTTCTATCGCGAATACAGGATGTCTTCTACGGACCCCATTGAAGACGAGAGCAGTGATTTTGTTCTAGATTTGGACAACAATGGACAAAGTCTGGATGAACAACTGGCAAACATGTCCAGCAGTTTTAAACCTGCAGATAAAGACTGGGTGGGCGAGCACAAATATCGTAGTTTTAAACCGGGCAACACCTTACGAGAAGCCATAAGTAATTACGCGCAGTCAGAGGGGATGCAAGTGATTTGGGATCTAGAGCAGGATTTCGTGATCAAATATCACTTTCAGTTGGATAATACCATTGTGGGTTCTCTGTCAGAAATAGCCAAAGCCATTGATTCTAACTTCGAAAAAACGGTGAAAACCTATGTGTGTCCTTCCCAGCGTACCCTGGTGGTCACGTACAAGGAGACCGACTTTTTGCTAAAAAATTGTACGGTGGTGAATTAACGCCTGGTTTTTGTTTGAGCGGCAAACCTAAGGCGAAGTACACCCAATACCTTCGCCTCACCGGTTTGTTACACGTCTAAGGATTGGTGGCTTCCTTTTCTTCTATAATGTGCTGCCATATATCACTCACCGCTTGGCGGGTCTCGTCGAGTTCTTTTGAGTGATGGGCAAAACGATGATCGGCCAATGTCAGCTGATGATAGTGATTTCTCAGTGTTAAATAGGCCGATTGAAGGGTTTTAGCATCGCCCGGGTTAATGATGCCCAGTTTGTCTGCTTGCGCCAGAATACGCAAATTATCGGGGTAGTCGGTGATTTCGGGGTGACGATTTGCCCAACTGAGTACCCAAAACTGCGCCATAAACTCAATATCGGTAATGCCGCCACTACACTGTTTTAAATCTATTCCCTCATCACTGTGATTTAACAGGTGCGTGCGCATTTTTTCCCGCATGGCACTCACATCCTGTTTCAAGGTTGCCACATTTCTGGGCAGGCATAGTATGTGTTTTCTGATGTCCTCAAAGCGGCTCAGTAGTGTGGGTTCTCCGGTGATCCCACGGGCACGAACCAATGCTTGGTGTTCCCATGTCCAGGCATCTTCACGTTGGTATTTTTCATAGCCATCAATGTGACAACACAATAAGCCCGCATTGCCTGATGGACGTAGTCGTAGATCGGTTTCATACAACTGACCAAACAGGGTTTTTGTATTGAGCAAATGCATCATACGTTGGGCTAACTTGATATAAAATTGGGACGCGCCCAGCTGGCGTTTCCCGTCTGTGGTGCTGTCGCTAGGGGCGTTGTGAACAAACACCAAATCCAGATCGGATCCATATCCCAGTTCATATCCGCCTAGTTTGCCATAGCCGATAACGGCAAAACCCTTGTGCTCGTCAGTAAGGTGAGTCGGTTTACCATATTTTTCCGTTATTTGTTGCCAGGCATGGGTCAGTACGCTTTCTATAATGACTTCGGCTAGGGCGGTAAGTTTGTCACTGACACAGGCAATGGGTAAGGAGCCGCTGATGTCGCTGGCTGCTATACGCAATTGTTGGCATAGCCTAAACTGTCGCCAGGCGTCCATAACCAATTCCACATCCTGAGGCTCAATACGTAACAGTGCCTGACGTAACTCGTCTTGGTATATGTCCCTGCTTTGGCTGATATTAGTATTTTGTTGTTGTAAATACAGCGGTGTGAGCAATTCATCAAGGAGCAGTGGGAAGCGCTGAATTTGCTCGGCAATCCATTCACTGCGATCACATAATTTGATCAGTTGCTTAAGTACGTCCGGGTTTTCCAGCAACAAATCCAGATAGGTTGTACGTCCGGTTATGGCGGAAATAACATTTAACAAGCGGGTGAGGGTTTGACGGGTTTTGTCCGGGGTTTGCTCCACTAATTGGTAAAGCACTTCAGGCATTAATTTATTGAGGGAGTCGGCACCTCGCTGACCTAAGCGGGTGTGACTTAATTTTCCTTTAAATTCCGCTAAGCGCTGAAAGATAATGGCGCAGTCGGCATCACTCAGTGGTGGGCTCAATAGGGCTTTGAATTCCGCTTCATCCAAGGTGAGATGCCAAGCATCGCAACAGCGTTTAAACATGGTATCGTCGTCATCATGGGAATCTTCCGTGGTGTCAATCAGATCTCGGAACATATCATGAATGGTGTGAGTAACCGTATTTAACCCGTCAACAAATTGTGGATAATCGGCAAACCCTAGTGCAGCGGCTAATACCTGCTGACGAAAGGGATCTTCGGGTAACAGTTGGGTTTGTTCATCATTCATTTGCTGCAGGGTGTGCTCGGCCTTACGCAGGAACAGATAGCCGTCATAGAGTGTGTCGATTTCATCACTACTGGCTAGGTCCAGGGCCTTTATGGCATCAAGGGTTTCCCGTAATCCTTTCACTTGTAAGGAGGGCTCCCGACCACCATGAATAAGCTGAAAACTCTGGGCAAAGAATTCTACTTCCCGTATACCGCCAGTACCGAGTTTAATATTACCTTTAAGCTGTCTTCGGCGTTGTTCACTGGCAATGAGCTGTTTCATTTCCCGTAACGAATCGATGGTGGTGAAGTCGAGATAGCGACGGTATGTAAAGGGTTTTAGAATATCTTCAATCATATCCCGGTAAGGGGAGGGCTCATTCAGTACTCGGGCCTTCACCATAGCGAACCGTTCCCAGTGCCGCCCTTGTTCCTGGTAGTAATCTTCAAAGGAGGCCATATGCATCACCAGTGGGCCGCTTTCACCAAAAGGTCGCAAGCGCATATCTACCCTAAATACCTGTCCGTCTACGGTGATTTTATTCAGGGCACTGATGAGTTTTTGTGCCAGTCGGATAAAAAATTGCTGGTTTTCTAATGGCTTTCTGGCTCCAGCGGTTTCCCCTTTCGTTGGATATACGAAAATCAAATCAATGTCTGAGGAAAAATTGAGCTCTTTTCCGCCAAGCTTTCCCATGCCCAAAATAAGCATGGGCTGAGGACCATGCTCACCTTCCGGCGTGCCGTATTGGCGACACAGTTGCTGATAAAGGGTTTGATACGCCCCCATTATCAGGGCATCGGCAAGGGCAGAAACTTGAACGAGGGAGGTACTAATCGGCTGCTGGCCACTTAAATCTCGCCATGCGATGCGTACCATGTACTCATGACGAAACCGCCTTAGCGCTTGGTGTAGCGTGTTTTCATCAGCCCCGTTCAACGTGGGCAAAAGCCGGGCTTGATATTCCTCTGGGGTTAGGGGCAAGTGTTCATCGTTTAGGCAAGTTTCAAACCATTGGGGGTGTTGCAAAAAATGGCGGAAAAGAAATTCACTGCTGCCGAGTATTTCGCTAAAGGTGTCTTTTTTATCGCTGAAGGCTTGTAGCGACGGGTGTTCGTCGGACAGTTGTGACCAATAAGCTTCACCCTTTTGTCTAATAATCCTGTTTTTTATTTCCGTCGTAGGCATAATGTGCATGACCGTCAATCAGTTACTTGTACAGAGTCTGGCACAAAATATTGGTGGTATTCAATCTTACCGTTTTTATTTATTTCCGGAGAGTTTGCTAATGGAAGCGCTCGTTAAACTCACACCTTTGCCCCATGATTTGTGGATATACCTTGTTATTGACATCAGTTTGGCGCTGTTGCTGCTGATGGTAATGAAATGGTTAGCCGGTGCGTTTCGAAAGCATTCGGTGGCTGAGGTGCTGGCTGTACAGGATAATTTTGCCTTTGGAATCAGTACAGCCGGTGGCATGCTATCACTGTGTATCGTTCTCGGCTCAGTGGTGGGGCGTCACGTGGGACAAGGTTATGTCAATGCCGCGATTGGCATGGTGACCTTTGGCTTAGTGGGGATTGTCTTGGTGAAGTTTGGCCGTTTTGCTCACGATAAGATCGTACTGAACAGGCTGGATACAGAAGGATTAATTTCTGAACGTGTTGTCAGTGTTGCGCTGGTGGATGCTGCAAGCTTAATTTCCAGCGCAATTATTTTACGCAGTATGGTGTTGTGGGTCGATGGCAGTGACATGAATGCCCTGATTGCCATCGTCACCGGGTTCACCGTCGTGTTGTGTCTCTTGTTAATGATGACCCGGGTGTATGAAATACGTTATGCCAGAGACAATCAAAATGATTCTTTTCAGGGGGCGTTGCGCAAAGGTCAGTTAGCGCTGGCGGTGGAACATGCGGGGAACCTGCTAGGCATTGCCATGATTGTTTCATCTGCAAGCTATTTGCTTACCTATCATCCTTCAGGGTATGTGAGTAATGTCACTGGATGGCTGATTGTGGGGATCGTATTGTCTTTGGCATTGCTGGTACTGGTCACCATTAGCAAAAAAATCATTTTGTTTGGTTTAAACTATCGTTTAGAAGTGGATCAACAGCACAATATCGGGGTGGCGTGCCTAGAGCTTACTTTAAGTATTGGAATTGCGCTTATTGTTAACGGTGTGCTTGAATTTCTAGCCTGAGTTTAGATAGCCCAAGGTTAAGCTAAATCAAAGGTAGTGCAAACCAGTGTATCGTCAAATGGTGCGGTTAACGGTGTTTTTCCGTGCCTAATAAGGGCGTTTTTTTGCTGTCGAGATAGGCGTTTTAATTGATATTCGGTTTTAAGCGCCTGACTTTTACCCAATGTGCTGGCAATCCATCGCAGTTGTACTGGGCCTTTTCCTTTTAAGGCTTTGGCGCCGCCTTTTAAT
>NZ_JBAHZB010000118.1:0-10290 GCF_036697315.1 Alteromonas sp. 14N.309.X.WAT.G.H12 | reverse complement strand
TCAATGATCAGCCCGATTTCATTTATGCGGTACATTTAACCTCAACATCGCAACCCGATCTCAATGGGACGCTAGACACAGACGAAGATGACACGTACTATCGCGCCGATGTACATCTAAGTGAAGGTGGTCAGGGATACGATATTATGGGTTGGTCTAAGTTGGCCGTTATTAATGACGTAATTGATCATTATCACAAGCATCAACATTTTTTACACAGGTTAGTGTGACCTGATTTTTATGACGGAACCCCCAATGAGAAAAGAAGAATAGTTGCTCGTGGCCTTGCGTAAAGTAATACGTGCGGTAGATTTACGAAGCAAACAACTGAGTAGAGATGTGGGCCTCACTGGGCCACAGTTGTTAGTGATGCAGAATATTCAGGAACGACCCGGGATCATGGTCCGTGAAATTGCAGATAGCATTAACTTAAGTCCTGCAACAATAACCAATATACTGGATCGCATTGAAGCCCGAGAATTGGTCACCCGTATACGCAGTACTACAGACAAACGAAAGGTCGGCGTCTATCTCACCGAGAAAGGTGAAGCCTCCTTAGAGAATGCTCCTCGCCCGCTGCAAGAGCATTTTATCGACCGCTTTAATAACATGAAAGACTGGGAACAAAGCCAGATGGTCGCCACAATGCAGCGCATTGCAGCGATGATGGATGCCGAAGACATAGACGCGGCACCGTTTCTGGAAGTGGGCTCGCTACGGGATCGGTAACGGCTACTTTTTACTTTTCAATCCATTGGGACGGCCACCAGTGACCTTATCGGCCCGGCCTTCCTCAATGGCTTTTTCTGCTCGCCTTTTTCTGATTTCCTTGGGATCTGCAATCAGCGGGCGGTAAATCTCAATTCTATCGCCATCACCCACAGTATCGGACAACCGGGCAACACGGTTCCAAACACCCACTTTTGTTTTCTTCAAATCGATGTTCGGGTAAAGCGTTAAAATATCAGACGCTTTTATGGCCTCTTCAACCGTTGCACCTTCACCAATAGCCACTTCAATCAAAGACTGCTTATGGGGCAAAGCGTAAGCCACTTCTACAGTTAACAGCTTTTCCATCAATAGACCTGCTTCGCCCGTTCGGTGAAGGCATTGACCATACTTGTGGCCAAGCCACTAAAAATTTTACCAAAGGCAAATTGTGTGATCTTGTTACTGAATTCAAAATCTAAATTTAGTTCTATTTTACACGCGGAATCAGAAAGGGCTGAAAACGTCCATCCCCCCTTTAAATGCTTAAAGGGCCCATCAACCAACTGCATATCAATACGGGTTGGCGCATGCAACGTATTGCGTGTAGTAAACCATTGCTTTACGCCGGCTTTTGATACCAGCAGAGAGGCTTTCATTTCGTTATCGTGTTGTTCTAGAACTTTACTGTCTGTACATCCTGGCAGAAATTCAGGATATGACGCAACGTCATTAACCAAATCAAACATGGCCTGAGCGCTGTACGCCACTAACGCGCTGCGTTGAATACTCGGCATAATTATCACTTACGTTATTTATACTTCTGATTAGATAAGTTTATCACGAGACTTTATCCTCACCTACCCTTTAAGTTTATCCAAATTACCCCATATACCGGTTATTAATGACACATATATTCCATGAGTTTCGTTCCTCATTCGGAAAATAAAAGACAATCATTTATCAAAATGTATAATGGCGGGCATGAAAAAGAATAAATCAAAGCAAAACTCCACAGGTACTATCGCGCTTAACAAAAAAGCGCGTCATGACTATCACCTTCAAGAAAAGTTTGAAGCGGGAATTTCCTTACAGGGTTGGGAACTCAAGAGTATTCGTCAAGGTAAAGTGAACATCACCGATGCGTATGTGATTTTACAAAATGGCGAAGCCTATTTAGTGGGTTGTCGTATTACGCCACTCAATCAGGCCTCCACTCACGTGATATGCGAACCGGAACGAGCGAAAAAGCTACTGCTTACTAAACGTGAACTCGATAAGCTGATTGGCGCCCGTGAACGACAAGGGTTTTCCGTTGTTGCCACTGCCATGTACTGGAAAAAGTGCTGGGTTAAACTAGAAATGTACTTGGCGAAAGGTAAGCAAGCCCACGATAAACGTGACTCGCTTAAAGATCGCGACTGGGAACGTCAGAAACAACGTGTGATGAAACATAGCGTTTAACCGAGCGCACTGGCTTAGCCACGTGATGATTTTGTTTGTGCAGGTATTTCTTGTACAGCGAAATCATCTTGTGTCGATGCAGGGTGTCGAGTAATAAACTCCAGAAATTTGTGGGATTGCGCATGGTGGTTAAATCATTGCCAAGGCGACGTAACTGCCGTCTTACTTTAGCCATCACCACCACGGACGCCAATGTGGCATCTTTCCAGTCGCAGGTAGGATTCACCCCTAAATAGTCGTCTTTTTGTTGCCATTTATTAACGAGATCCGGTGTAAATGCCAAGGCGCTGGCCATACCTACCACAGCACACCCATCAGAAATGGCCTTTTCTGCGGTTTTCTTACTGGTAATGCCTCCCGTTGTCATAACCGGCATGGCAACACGACTACTGATTGCTTTTGCAAAGGATAAGAAATAGGCATTTTTACCTAATTCCGCTTCTTTTTCGCCCCGTCCTTGCATGGCGGGCGACTCGTAGTTCCCGCCGGATAACTCCAGCAGATCCACATTTAATTTATCCAGCAATTCCACCACAACACTGGCTTCATCAGGACTTAAGCCACCGCGCTGAAAATCACCACTGTTGAGCTTCACCATGACAATAAAATTATTACCACATTGGGCCCTGACCTGACACACCACGTTCAACAACAAGCGGGCGCGATTTTTTAAACTTCCGCCCCACTCGTCCTGACGTTGATTGGATAGAGGCGATAAAAACTGGCTTAGCAAATAACCATGGGCAGCATGAATTTCCACGCCATCAAAGCCCGCTTCTTTTGCCCGCTTAGCCGCTTGGGCAAAGCGGTGAGTCACATCGTGAATTTGCTCGCAAGTCATCGCCACTGGACGGGCAAACCGCTTACTGTAGCGGCCAAGTTTAAGGGGAATGGCTGACGGTGCCAGCGCGGTGCAGCTAATGCTTTTGGGCATTTGTCGACCGGGATGATTAAGCTGCATGATGGCTTTTGCGCCACCGGACTTTATCACTGAAGACCAACGTTTAAACCTGTCAAGATTGCCCACTAAAGGGATCACGACAGTGCCGGGCCCGGTTATCGCCCGATCATCAACCATAACATTGCCAGTAATGATCATACCCAGCCCACCGTGCGCCCAATAGCGGTAAAGGGAAAAGAGCGCGTGGTCCGGTTGCATATCGATACCAGCCATATTCTCTTCCATGGCCGCTTTGGCAAGGCGGTTTTTTAACCTAATCCCGCACGGAAGCGTATAAGGTGTGTATATGTTGGATTGTGTTTGCTGCATGTGTCCATTTCTTTCAGTGATGCACCTAATACTTTAATCCAAATTGATAACAGAATCTTGTGAAATAATAAATTTTCTTTAATGCCCCTGCGCTGAATCAAGGATCGGATAAAGTTTAGGCAGCTAAGAGGCGATGGTTTTAATTAATTTGTTATCCCCTCTTGATTACGTTAGAATCCGCCCAATATTGGATAGGGTAAACCATTCAATATGTTTTACTAAGCTTGGTAACAGGCTAACACCTAAGGGGCTGATTAGGATTCGACAGGATCTAGGAAGCCGGAGGTGCATGCAGAGGTGCGGCTGGCCTCTTAAAAAAGCCGCATTAAATAGTCGCAAACGACGAAAACTACGCACTAGCCGCTTAATAACCGGTATAGGCCCTTCCACCTAAGCTCTGTCTGCTAGCCAGGATTTTGGAAGGTCATATAAGTAGACTAGCGAGGGAAACTTTCCTGAGGTTGAACCGCGAAATAGTATCAGGACAGCTACCAGGAACCCTGTTTGTCGGGGTCTAAAGTAGTTAAAGAAAAGACAAACTAAGCATGTAGTACCAAAGGTAGACATTTTCTGGACGCGGGTTCAAATCCCGCCAGCTCCACCAATTCGTATTAAGCCCCTATTTTTAGGGGCTTTTTGCTATCTAGCCCACCTATGGCGCGTGTTTTGGTACACACACTGAGACACAATAGGTGGAGCTGGTATGGTAAGCACACTCCCTTCTTATCTTTTTAAACGCGCACAAATCTGATATTTTCGACAACGGACACCTCGCCATTTATTAGCATACATTGGCAAGGCCGAATTTAAAGTGTCGTTGAAAACACAAGATATCTACGTTGCTAAACGCCGTTCTTTTTCACTGGCGTTTTCGCTTCAGCAGTACTTTTCGAAGTATGAGAAGGAATTTATGACTAAAAAATTTCATGATGATGAGCAATTTACCCAACTCATTACCGCCAGCGAATCTAAAGTGGGCGATATCTCTTTTCCTGCCGTGACGTTTGACCTTGACGACCCGAAAGCCGAAGCGGACGCTTTCCTTTCGTATATGACTATGATCGAAGGTCACAAAGCTAAAAGTAATGATAATACCCCGCAGGAAAGCCCCAGATAAATGAAGGCGTTTTGCTCTCAGAAGCTATCGGTGAATATCTTGCATTAAAACGCGATGCCAACAATATTCATGAACATATTGATGAAAAGTCGGTTAGTGCTATCGAGGGTAAGCTTCGCCGACTTATTGACATATTTGATGAGGTACCTGTAGATTCCCTTGTTTTAAAAGACGCAGAACGTTATCGGAATACACTGCTCTGTTTAACTGCGAATATTAACAAGCTAGCTAAATATCGAGGGCTTAGTATCGAAGATATTTTGCAGTCGAAATCCGAAAAAGCCATGGCCTTCAAAGTGATTCGCTTATTGGTTAAAGCTAATCTACTACAAAATAGACAAATAGGTGTGCTCCGGGTATTATCGACACACTGATTTTTTGAAGGAGAGTCAGAAATGTTCAATTTATTCTCATTTAATGAACAAGATTTGAAGAATATAGAAAAGTTAAAAGAGAGCAAGGTTCGTTCACGCAAAGTTGTAGGGCGAGGTACGCTTGTTGCTGACGCCTCAGAAATTCGTAAAACAGAATCATTTCAAAAGAATGCTGAACGGGCGGCGAAGCTCGTCGTTGCTGGCTGATACATCTATCAGGGATCGAGCAAGAGGTAAGTCTCCTTTACTAATATGCAGATGCCTATTACAGCCTTCTGAATGAATGTTAAATCTTCCCAATTTTTCATATAAATCCTTTTAGCACATAACACCCTGCTTAGGGGTGGAAATACATGGGCTAAAATAGGAGCGAAGCGACGCAGCCCTTGTGTTTGCGTCCCAGCGAGCCCGCGAGCGATTACAGCAGCTTGTTAGCTCTTTATCGCTGTATTTTTCAATGCGGAATTAACAAAGCTTTCGACAATTCCCCATGTTTTAAGTAACACCTCATCTCTGCTTAGATTACTTTTTTCTCGGACATTTCCATGTCGAATAGGATCCGCCGCAGCTTTAATAAACATAGTCGTTTCTTCTGTTACATTGAGGGCGTTTCTGAGAAGCTCCCATGCCTGTTTCTTACTACAACTATTCTGGTGTCTATAATAATTCATAAGACATTCAATTGCCCGGTAGCAATAAAAACCTGAATCAGTTGGTTTTCTTATCGCCTCTCTTAAATCAGAAAAGGTGCGTTCAAGATCAATTGCTATAGGTGTTTGTAGTAATTCTGCTACTTGTTCGGTACTGATTCTTTGAAGAATGTTAAGAGATGTAATTGCTGGTTCGTCAACACCAAATACCCGATGGTGCCCGTTCTGGTTGTCTAAAAGCTGAATAATCTCTACTTCATACCCACATCCATTAGTAAAACAAAGTGCATCTGTAATTCCTCTCACACACCTCTGAGCAATGAAAGCTGCATTGTTGTAATGTTTTATGGGTTCTTGCGTGGTTAGTAAGCCAGCAATTCTAGATTTATAGACTGAATAATTGAATTGGTCGCTTCCATTTATTAACGCACACACGTTCTCAATTGTTACATCAGCTCTTTCTGGGTGAACGATTCCTGTTATTGAATATGTGTACATAAAATCCTTTACTAAACTGGGAGCTAACACCCGCATAAAGGGCGATAACACATGGGCTATAATTAGGAACGAAGTGACGCAGCCCATGTGTTAGCGTCCCAGCGAGCTTGCGAGCGATTTAATGCGTTTGTATGGAAACTATTACTGCCCAAGCCAAGCAAAAATAGATTCTGGGGCCCAACCTCCAGCTGGTGTTGCTCTCCTTGCAGGGCGTGCTGGGCGAGCCGGACGCGCCGGACGCGCTGGGCGGGCCGCTCTAGCCGCGCGAGCTGGCCTTGCAGGACGGGCAGTCCCAGAAACTTGCTCGTTAGGATTCCAAGCCACTGGCTGTCCAGATTGATTTAAACATAGAAGCCCACGAACAGGCCCTAACCAGTTACCAGTTTCGCTAGACCACGCATGACCATTGCGTACGTATGCAACCCAATTCATATCTGTATCAAAAATATGCTCATTTGGTCGGATCCAAGCTACTAATTCACAATTAACATCGAATAGTGGATACATAAATAAACTCTCCTTAGTTTTCTAACAATTTATTATACGAAAAAAATCCTCAATGCGGTGCGGAGTATTTCCGTATATCACACTATTAACCCTCTAACTTTTGCATAAAAAATACGCAGCATCAATATCTTACTCGCTTTCCTATTATTATTTTATTAAGTGCGGCTTGGTTGCGACTTATCTCACATTTAATAAATTTATAGGTAAGAAGACGGCGAGTGATCTAGAGCTTGAGCATGCACAAATACCCTTCGGTCATGGATGTGTTAAAACAACTATCTGAACCGATAGATTGTTGCCCATTAAGGTACAACCTTCTAAATAGTGTTTGGAAAAACCGGATTTATTTGGCAACGCGGGAGTGGCTGGCAGATACAAAAAACCCCGAACATTTCTGTTCAGGGCTCTTCGAATAATGGTGCCTCGACCCGGGATCGAACCAGGGACACGCGGATTTTCAATGTAATGCATGCATTTAATTAATTGTTTTAATTAATATTTTATTTTCTTTGCAAATTCTTTGCATAAGTTGGCATTTCATGATCTACTATGAGCATGGCAAAGCTAATCGAAAGACATGACATAAACGACGAACTGTATATCTTCAAGCAGGATAACAGTGAACGTTGGTATGCGCGTTTTATACTGACAAATCATAAAAAATGGTTGTGTAAGTCAACCAAGAAGAAAGACAAAGACGAGGCCATTGCAATGGCACATCGTATCTTTCTTGACCATCAAATAAGACATGAAAACAACAGTCTCGTACAGAGCAAACGGTTTAAAGATGTTGCTGACCGTGTCATCGAAAAGCTCGAAGAGCAGCTTGAACATGGTGGTGGGAAGCGCACTTACAAAGACTATATCCGAGCATTAGAAAACTATCACATCCCCTACTTCGCTCGCACGTTTGTCACTTCTATAGACCAAGAAGCAATAACGAAATTCGTTGAATGGCGTAAAAGGAAAATGAGTAAGCCGCCCGCTTCATCTACTCTTCAAACTCATAATTCGGCATTGAATCTTGTATTCAAGGAAGCTATTGAACAGAAATGGATGATAGCAGCTCAAGTTCCAGTGCTGTCGTCAAAAGGTGAAGCCGGTACACGCCGTGCTGCTTTCTCAGAAGAAGAATACGAAGCAGTACTTGAAGAAATCTACGAAGGCGAACGAAACGCCCACAGTGAAAAAACCAGACAGATTCGAGAGCTACTTTATGACTACTGCGAAATAGCTGTTAATACTGGTATCAGGCCCGGTACGGAAATGGAGAATATTACATGGAAAGATATAGAGATTAAAACTCAGGGTGCCAAGGCCCAATTCTTCATCAATGTAACCAAAGGCAAAACCACAAAGTATACAGGTACGCGAAAAGTGGTCTGTAAGCGGGATGTCATAGGCGCATTAATTCGACTGCGTGAGCGTTTCCCGTTGCGCACACCAAACCAAAAACTATTCTTGCTTGCAAACGGGGAAGCTACTCCACAGCTGGGCAAAGCATTTGAGAAAGCACTACAAAACTCCGGGCTTAAAGATTCACCCAGAGGCCCAAGAACTCTTTATTCGCTAAGACATACCTATATTACTTGGCAACTACTAGCCGGAACCAGCATGGACGTTATCGCACGTCAATGTGGAACGAGTGCAGCAATGATCGAGCAACATTATAGCCATGTTAAACCTGAGATGTTTGCAGATGCTCTGTCTGGTGTGACATTCGATGAAGAGAAGCCAAAACCCAAGTCGAAAAAAACGTTAGCCCGACAAGAAAGGAGTAAGGAGCGTGATGAGAAAATGTTTAAGGAATGGGCAGTTGAATATAAGAATCGCGGATGCATTTAAACGTCCTTATACTAAATGATATTCTGTCTCAAAAATTTATTCAGTGAACATTACTTATTCAAAAGGGATTTTTAGATGGCTCAAGACTTTAAAGATATCGACAAGCTTACACCTAGTGACTTTGAACTATTTGTTCGAGACCTACTCGTTGCTTCTGGTTGGTCAAATGCAGAAATAACACAAGTAGGTAAGGAATATCGTCATGGTGACGGTGGGGTTGATATATTTGCGTATAAGGGAAAACGTAAATTTGCTATCGAAGTAAAACAAAGAAATATCGATATAACAGTTGACGTCAAAGCACTGAATCAACTTGTTACAGGTGCTAGGCTCGCGGGTGTCAGCAACAAAATTCTTGTTACTAATTCTTATTTCACTTCTGAAGTAAAGGCAAGAGCTTTGCGTCTTGGCGTTGAGCTTATTGATCGAGATGAGTTACAAAACCTTTGGGTTAAAAAACATTCGGAAATCGGGCGCGAAATAAAGCCAAGAAAATATCAACAAGACGTGATTGATGAGGCTTTTGAAAAGTACAAATCCGGTACAAAAAGGCTTCTTATAGAAATGGCGACTGGTCTTGGCAAAACCTATACAGTTGCTCACTTAGTTAAGAAACTAATTCAGGGAACCGAAAGGCGTGTTAGAGTTTTATTTCTCGCTCACCAAGTTGAAATACCCCTTCAATCTGTAACATCGTTCAAGAATGTTTTAGGCGTTGGAAACTATAGCTTTTCAGCATGTTTTTCTGGTTCTTCGCCAGAAGATACCGACTTTGTCTTTGCTTCTTTTGATACACTATACGGACAAATAAATTCTCTTAGCACTAATGCATTTGATTTCGTAGTAGTAGATGAGGCACACCACACTCCCGCAAGGACGTATGGAGAGGTTGTAACTCGTTTTCAACCGAAATTGCTGGTCGGTTTAACAGCTACACCTTACCGCGCCGATAATAAAGATGTTTTAAAATTCTTTGGAGGAGCGGAAGGGCATATAGGGAAATTTGATTTAGTCTGGGCGCTTAAGCATCGTAAACTCGCATTTCCCAAATATCTTGTTCTACTAGATGACCTTGATCAAAGCAAAATCGACCAACTTGAAAGCGGATTGACAGTGTCAGATTTGGATAAGCAACTCTTTCTGCATAAAAAAGATGAAGAAGTAGTTAAGATTATAGAAAGAACAGTCACTGAAAAGGAAATTAATGATGTAAAAGGAATCATTTTTTGTAGGAATATACAGCATATGCGCCACCTGTTAGGCTTCTTCGAACTAGGAACGGCAACGCTTGTCCACTCCAAGATGTCTGACCAAGAAAGACGAGAAAATATAAGAAACTTTAGGGAGGGTGATTTCAAGTATATTCTCGTCTGTGACCTTTTCAATGAGGGAATTGATATCCCGGAGACGAATCTTCTCATATTTATGCGATACACTGGTTCAAAGACTATATGGCTCCAACAGCTGGGACGAGGGCTCAGAAAAACACCCAATAAAGAATTCGTTCATGTTTTAGATTTTGTTGGTTCTCTCGAACGTTTAGACGAAGTTAAGCAATTATCAGATGCTGTTACTCGAATGCCAGTAGACTTAGAAAATATTGTAGATGACGATGACAATAAGGCATCGAAGTCGGTAATTCACGATACCACTTTGGAAGTTACATATAGTGAAGAAGCCGCAAGAGTTCTGACATTATTGGAGAACATGAAGTTTCAGCTGAAGAGTCGCGAATTATTGATAGACAAAATTAGAGAGTTTAAGGAGAGTCAAAACTATATACCAGATATTGCCTCTTTAGAAGAAAGCTTACAGGATATCAGCCTCGACCAAATCGCTACACATTTCGGTTCGTAC
>NZ_JBAHZB010000117.1:0-10363 GCF_036697315.1 Alteromonas sp. 14N.309.X.WAT.G.H12 | reverse complement strand
CGGAGGGTTTGGTCGCAAATCCAAACCGGATTATTCCAATGAAGCAGCCTTACTGGCGCAGCAGGTTAAACAACCGGTAAAACTCATATGGCGTCGTGAAGACGATATTCAGCATAGCTATTACCACAGCGTGAATGCCCAGCACATCAAAGCGGTGCAAGACAGCAAGGGAAAAACCATTGCATGGCAACATTGCACCGCCTTCCCTTCTATTTCATCCACCTTTGCCAAAGGCGTAACCACACCAAGTGCCGGGGAACTGCGCTTAGGCTTTACCGACAATCCATTTGCCATTGAAAATATGCAATTGGAAAAAGGTGAAGCGGTTAATCACGTCAGAATTGGCTGGTTGAGAAGTGTTTGCAATATTTTTCACGCCTTTGCCATGCACAGTTTTGCCGATGAACTGGCCCATAAAGCCCAACAGGACAGCAAAGATTATTTGTTGTCTTTGATTGGTCCTGGACGCATCATCAATCTTAGTGCAGAAGGCGCTGAATATGATAACTACGGCGATCCGTTAGAAAAATTCCCAGTAGATACAAGCCGGTTAATTAATGTTATTAAACGGGTATGTAAACTGGCAAACTGGGATGAGCGCAAAAAGCAAAACCGCTTTTTAGGGTTGGCGGCCCATCGTTCGTTTTTAAGCTATGTGGCCACCGTTGTTGAAGTGGAAGTCGATGAAGACGGTAGTTGGCGCATCCCCGCCACCTATGTCAGTATTGATGCTGGCACCGTAGTTAACACTGAGCATGTAAAAGCACAATGTGAGGGCGGCTCCATCTATGGATTAAGTTGCGCGTTAGGGCAAATTTCAGCCCAAGACGGCGCCATTACCCAATCTAACTTCCACAATTACCAAGTGGCCCGTATTCAGCATGCACCTAAACAAATCACCGTGGACATTGTCGATAGCGACGCGCCAGCCGCCGGTGTGGGTGAACCCCCTACTCCGCCATTTATCCCTGCCTTTACCAATGCCCTGTTTGCCGCCACCGGCGTACGTATACGGACATTGCCTGTACCTATGCAAATTAAGGGCTAGCGGTTAATCCTCAGCACTTTCAATCAACCAGGTTTTCGTTAACAAAGCGGATACCTGGTGTGCTGGTACGGGTTGAGAGTACAAATAGCCCTGATGGAGATAACAGCCTTTTTCTCGCAAATAGAGAGACTGACTTTCGGTTTCCACACCTTCGGCAATACAGCCCATATCCAAATTAGCGGCCAGGTTAATTGTTGTCATCACCAACGCATCATTGCCATGATCCGGCGTAATATCATCCACAAAGCTTTTATCTATTTTAATAATGTTAAGGGGAAATATCTTTAAATAACTTAATGATGAGTAGCCGGTGCCGAAATCATCAAGAGCCAGCATAAAGCCGGCTTCTAAAAACCGGTTTATTTGTCTTAAAGCACTTCCCGTATCATCCATGAGCACGCTTTCGGTTAATTCAAATCGAATAGCGCTACGCGGTAAACCGGCCTCATCGAGCATGCTAATAACCCCCTCGATATCAAATTCCATTTTAAAATGTAAGGCAGAAAGATTTACTGCCACATAACCGCGAAAGCCACCGCTATACCAGCCTTTTAAATCTTGAATGGCACGCTTCATCGAATGCCGTGTTACATCAATGATATAGCGCAGCTCCTCAAGCACCGGAATAAACTCTGAAGGATAAAGTGGAGGCGAAGATAAATGACAACGTAATAATAATTCTAAGCCCACGGTTTGGCCTGTCATCACATTCACGATGGGCTGGTAGTGATTGAAAAAGCTATTTTCCTGATAGGCTCGTTTTACCCGATTTTCCAGCAGCAAACGCTGACGTACCTTGTTATCCATTTCCTCGGTATAATAACTAAACCCATAAACCGTATCTTTTTTCGCTGTGTACATGGCCACATCAGCTTGTTTAAGCAATTCGGAAGGCGCTTTGGCATCATCGGGGTAAAAACTCACCCCCACACTCGCAGAAACCCGTACAATTTCAGTACCTAAGGAAATAGGCGTTTCAACCGCTTTGATCAATGCATCAACAAACTGTCTCACATCACGTTTGTTTGTTATTTTTTCCAGCACAATGACAAATTCATCGCCCCCTAAACGCGCCACCGTATCGGTTTTACTTGCCAGGTTAAGCATACGGTTGGCTACAATGCGCAACAATTGATCACCATAATCATGCCCGAGAGAATCGTTAATACCTTTAAAGCGGTCGAGATCCACAAACAACACCGCCACCCGACTATCACTGTGGGCAATAGCAAGCTCCAGACGCTCTAACAACAAGGTGCGATTTACCAAACCTGTGAGGCTATCAAAATTCGCAATTTTAATTAATTTGCGTTCTGCGTGTTTTTGCTCAGAAATATCTGACATAACAAGCAGGTAGTGTTCAGGCTTTTGCTCATCGTTTAACGCTTCTGATGCCGATAACTCCACAAGGACATCATAATGTTTACCGTCTGCGCCCACCAGGCGTTCTTCGCTTTTCCAAAAGCCACCGGCGGTGAGGGTACCTAGCTTATCCTTTAAACGTTTACCCAGTTTCGGTGAATTATCAAATAATCGTTGTCGTTGACGATCGATACGCTTATCACTTTCTAAACCAAAAACCTGGCAACAAGCAGGGTTGACAGCCACAGGCGAAAGCGCACTGTTAAAGATCATGACCCAGTCACGGGTATGCTGAAAGGCATCACCAAATAAACGCACATCCTGCTGCGCCTGTTGTAATCGAGAAAGCTGGCGCTGACGATGATAGAAATACATCCCAATAAGCCCGATGACTAACAACGTATAAAGACCATAGGCCAATGGCGAGCGTAACGGCGGGTACGGAATGGTGAATGACAACATAGCAGGCAACAAAACCACATCGTTCACCTGTTTCAATGGCGCCACTTCAAAGTGATACTTGCCCGGCGCAAGAAAGGCAAAAGTAACACTGCCTCTTTTAGCTAACGACTCACTCACCACTGAGTCTTCATGAACAAGCTTGTAGCGAAAAACGGTATTTTTACCGTAGTTGGGAGACAAGGCAGAAAACTGAATAGTAAGTCCATAGTCATCGGCATGAAAATTAATATGTTCTCCACTGAGGTTGCGCATGGGCAACATAAGATCCCGAGACTCTAGCGAGACGTTGCTAATGGCCATTTTTTTCACGTTTTGCGCCCTTTTCAAGGCTTGGGCCGTAAGGTAGGCAGGATCAAAGATAATAAAACCGGATGTGGCGCCAAAAACTATGCGTCCGTCTTGCAAACGATATACGGCCCCGTCATTGAATTCAGAAACCCGTAGATCTTCACCGGAACGGAATGTGCGCGTTGTGTCTGCTACCGGGTCGAACAAGGAAAAATGCCCGTGAGAACTAAACCACAACTTACCGCTTTCATCAGCAATTAAGCTATAGACAATATCGGATTCAAGGCGTGTGTTTGACATAAAGTGAATTTTGGGTGCAAAGGTATCGGCGTCAACGCCCATGAGTCCATAACTTGGAAAGCCCAGCCAGAGAGTATTGGCATCATCCACAACCAGCGAAGAGACCGATTGCTGAAAACCCCGTTGTTGGGCGGAAAATTTAAACACCGTCTCAACATCGAAGGACGCAGTATCAATCATCACCAACGCATTTCTCAAAGAGAGAAAAATTTTTCCCGGATAGTGGGGGGATGAACCGATAAAACCATCAGCAAACTGGGCGTTATACCCTAATGATTCCAATGGGATCTGCTCCACTTTAGCTGATTTATAATCGTAGCGATAAAAATCGTCAGCAAGAAAATAGATCCTTCCTTGTTCATCTGCGGCACTACCAAAATTCCAATCGGAAAAGACTTCCAAACTGAATTCATCTGCGGCCGGAAGAGGCATAAGTATACCGGCATCTTTGTTATAAAGACGCAAGCCCTGATAGGTTTCCAAAATAAGGTGTTCGTCATCAGCCGGATAGATGGCTTGTATGGAAATAATTTTGTCCCGTTCCGCCATATTCTGCATGTATAAATATAGCGAACTGGTGCCATCCCCAAGATGATATTTAGTGAGACCGTTTTCCGTACCTATCCACAAGGTGTCGGCATCTTCCTGATAAAAAGACCACACCGTGTTATCCGTTAACAGTCGGTTTTCTGTGCGAATGGTATTTTGCACCGTTTCAATACCTAATGATTGGGCATACCAAAAAAGTAATCCGCCATAAACACTACCCAGCCAAAGATTACCTTGCTCGTCTGGCAACAAAGTACGAATGGTTTTGTCAGCAAGCTCAACAATACCGGTCGTTGGATACAACACATGTTCATATTGCCAGCGCTGATTAAATCGACTTAGTTTGAAAAGTCCTTTGTCTGTGCCTAACCAATAGTGATCCTCTTCCCCTTCCCGCAATACCCAGATATTGCGATTGGGCAAGATCACCTTTGCAGCACTCTGGTTAGAGGTAGAGGCCGGTGACATCGCGACCTCCAAAGATACAGAGTAAAGGCCGCCTACAGTGCCAATAAGTAAGGTATTGGGATCCGGTGAAAATAGCACCTTTGCATTGGTATTAAGCAGGTTATCCGTGCCTTTGGCTAGGTATTGCAAGGCCGTGCTCGGTTCATCGGGGCGGGAAAGAGACTGAATATCAACGCCTCGGGATGTGGCGACGATAAGGTGCTCTCTAACCACCAAGATATCACGGATAATGTGACTTTCTGCGATATCGTTATCGTTCAATCGATATAAAATGGAATGATTGCCGCTGGTGGGATCAACCCGAAGAATGACCTGTTCGAGTGCAACAATCACGTCGCCATTGGGGAGTTCTTCAAAGGCATCAGCGGACTGGATCCACTCTGGCTGATCCTGATATTGAATGCGGGCAATATGGGAATAGGTATTTTTGTCCAGATCGTAAAAAAAAACGCCTTCGTTGTAAGTAGAAATCCACAGCCTATTTTGACTGTCTACAAACAAATTGGTAATGCTATTGTTAACAAACAGATCGTCAGGGCCGGGCACTGTAATAAAGCGGTATCCGTCAAAACGACTCAACCCGCCTTCCGTCGCTACCCAAATAAAACCATCTCTGTCTCTGACAATATCGCGAACATTCTCTTCTGCCAGACCCGTTTCAGCGCCTAATTGCAGAAACGCAGGATCTTCAACGCGAGGCGCTGCATAAGCCCCGTGAAAAAAAACTGAACCAAGCAGCCCTATGTATAAAAAAATACGTGTAAGTGGCAGTGAAACCAAGTGTGCTATCATTATTAAATATTTTATCAGGCGTATCACAGACTCTGTATCAAAATTAGGCTAATACGCTTGAAACAATAGCACAATCCGTTAACTAATCACCGATTATTCACACATTGTCACCGGCAATATTATTTTTGAATGGGTATACGTCCGGCTTTAACCCATTGTCGCCGGATCCCCGCTTGGGGAGACAAGCGATACAAATCCCCATTATTCCCCGCATAGGTTTTTCGCACGCCGCTGTTTTTAGCAATGGTGCAATGGGCTTTAATATGGGCATTTTCGCCATGCACTGGGATCGCGATTTCTGGCTTAACCCAGTGATACATCAGCTTTAACTCTTCAGCACATGGATGACCACTGGCATGAATGGGCAGCGCACTGTCTTCACTTAACAGGGTATGAACACCTTTCCCTTTTAAACGTTGAAGCAAGCGATTTACCGCGTCTTCATTACCAGGAATGACAATACTGGAAAAGACCACGTGATCGCCAGCAGACAATTCCAATTGGGGGTGATTGTCTAAGGCTAACCGAGATAGCGCCGCCCGTGGCTCTCCTTGACTGCCCGTGGCCACAAGCAACACCTCATGGGGTGGCAAATAGCCCATATGATTCACATCGGCCAATACGAGATCCTCGGGCCAAACCCCTTGTGATTTGGCAATGCTGTACATATTGGTCAGCGAACGCCCCACTAATGCCATATATCGGTTCGTTTTTTTTGCCACCCGAGCAAGGCTGATAAGACGGGCAATATTACTGGCAAAACAGCTCACTACCACGCGACCGGTTAAAGGTTGAATGGTGGCAAATAGACCATCAAAGCAGCTTCTTTCCGACACTGACATACCGGGTTTTAGGGCATTGGTAGAATCCCCGACCATGCCCAATATCGGCGTTTCCCCTAGCGATTGATACAATTTGTGTTGAAATGGCTTTCCGGTAACAGGTTGCGCATCGATTTTCCAATCTGCCGTATGCAGCACATTTCCTGCCGGTGTGCTGATATGCAATGCGAAAGGATCGGGAATGGAATGGGTAATGGCTAACCAACGCACAGTGAATGGCCCTAACTGCAATAGCACATCAGCATTGACTTCAATCAAAGGAACCTTGCCATCCAGTCCCACTTGCGCCAATTTTCGTCGCAAGACTTCTGCCGTAAAGGGTGTGGCATACACAGGACAACGCAGTCGCGGCCAAAGATATGGCACCGCGCCTAGGTGATCCTCATGGGCATGGGTAAGCACAAGACCGGCCAAGGCATCCCGCTGTTTAACGATAAAATCCGGATCGGGGGCCACAACATTGTAAAGGTTATCTTTTTGCCCTTCCCCATCAGCGGTTTCACTTGCAACGGGGTCTAACGGCGCATTGAATGACACTCCACAATCCACCATTAACCACTGACCATCATGACCGTAGAGGTTAAGGTTCATGCCTATTTCCCCTGTACCGCCAAGTGGCAAAAACCATAAATCATTCTTGCCGGGGGACAAATTACTAATAACATGCTCCTGTAATTTAAATTTATCAATGCCTTGGGCATTAAGGTAAAAAAACGATGGAATACCGTTAGTCGAAAGCCTAACAAGACAGCGCTGACCGAGCGTTCTATTTAGATAAACAGATATGAGGATAAAGACAAGGAAAAGCAGCCTAGATAGCCCAGACTGCTCATTTTTCAGACTGACTAGTTAACGATTGTCATCTCATCAATTAGATTAGTGGCACCATCTACATATTTCATCACCCACAGCATATAACGGGTATCAACATGAATAGTTCGGGTGGTTTTCTTGTCAAAATCCCAATCTGAATTAACGCTTTCAAAGGTTCCGTCAAACAATAACCCCACCAATTCCGCTTTACTGTTTAATGTGGCAGAGCCAGAATTACCGCCAGTTGAATCTAAATCGGTAAGGAAATTCACAGGAACACTGCCAATACTGACTAACACATACGGACCGTATTTTTTCTCTTCAATGAGCGATAATTGCTTTTTCGGCGCATCAAACGGTGATTCTCCGGTGTCTTTTTCAACAATCCCTTCCAACCGAGTGAAAGGTTCATAAATCAGACCATCTTTAGGCGACCCGCCCATCACATTGCCATAGGTCACACGTAACGTACTGTTGGCATCAGGATAAGCAAGGCTACCTTGCGATTTTTGCCAATCAATAATAGCACTCATGTACTGAGGTTTTAAAGCTGCCGCCTGTCCAGCCAGTCGTTTACTTTCATCTTCAATCGCCATGGATGTATCGTATAGTGCCACAGCTAAACGGATGAAGGGGTCGTCACTGTCCTCAAAAGCCTGTTTATCCGCCGTAAGCCATGCTAGACGAGAATCCGTATCATCTAACTGGGTATCGGTGTAAAAATCATCAAGGGTTTGCGCCAGCGCCTTTTTGTCAAACCCGTTGGATAATCCCAACATATCATCGAATACGTTGACACGCGCCTTTTCTGGTTGTTCCATATACATGGCGATCATGGTCGCCCAAACGGCTTTATCCACGTTTGCATCAAAGCGTCGATCGATACGTTCAAGGCTTTCTTTCAGCCGCGATTGATCCCGCTGCTGATAGCCAGGCTCTCGTTCAGCGTCGGGTTTTTCTCGTTCGATGGCATTTCGATAAAGGTTTTGCGCAGTGGCAAACAATTGCGCCCGGGACAAATTCCGATACCAGAAATTTTTCTTGTTCATTAATATGGACTGTTCAGTCACATCATCGAGGGCATTCAGGTTGTTGATCAGCGCCTGCTTGTCGTTTTCCTGCAACCATTGATTGAGGGCGGCCTCTCGCTCGGCACGACGTTCAATCAGATTCACCCGTTTAGCGCCCGACAATTGCCCGAGGGTATTTTTATGAAAATTATTCAAACTCGCCAGTAAGGATTCATACTTGATCCTTTCGTCACTGCCGGGTTCAGAAGCCTCGTTTATGGTTTTAATCCATTTGTCCACGAGTTCTACGTAGGTTGGATATAGCCAGTCAAAGGTATAACTAACCTGCGCTAAACGGGCATAACGATTCGTGGAACCTGGATAGCCGGCTGCCATCACGAAATCACCATCTTTAAGGCCCGCAGCGGACACCGATAGGAAATGCTCGGGTTTGTAGGGGACATTGTCTTGGCTAAAATCCGCCGTTTTACCGTATTTACCTACATAGGCGCGGTAAAAAGAAAAATCGCCGGTATGCCGTGGCCACATCCAGTTATCAATATCGCCACCGTATTTGCCAATGGAATCGGCCGGGGCATAAGCAAGCCTAACATCCCGAATTTCCATTTGTTTGATAAGTTTATATTCCAGCCCCTGAAAAAACGCAGGAACTGAACAACGGTAGCCAGGCTCAGACTCACATTCTGCAATCAAGGCTTTACGATTTTGCTCAATGGCATCATAACGTTCCCGGCCTTGTACATCATCGTCAATATCGCCAATAACTTGTTCTGTTACGTCGGCAAAATCAACGGTAACGTACATACGGGTTCCCGGTGCCGCCGGTAATTCTTCGCTAGGTGATTTGGCTAAAAAGCCATCGCGAAGGTAGTTGTGCTCAGGGGTACTGTTAAATTGCACCGAACCTCGTGCGCAGTGGTGGTTGGTAACCGCTAGTCCAGATTCAGACACGAAAGACGCGGAGCAGCCGCCAAGGGAAACAATGGCCCCCATGGGGAAACCGGTTAAATCGCTAAGTTTTTCCGTTGAAATCTCTAACCCTGTGGCATTTAAATCTTTGGCTATTGCGGGGAGTTGTTCTGGTGTGAACATCCCTTCTTTTGCCAGTGCCATACCACTGTAGCTAAGTAGTGCTGCCGAAGCCCCAATTAGAATGCGTCGATTCATTTGTTATCCTTTTTGTTTTATCCCAAGGCCTAGTGTTCAAAGAGTCAGCCTTGGTTGCCCTACATCGTTAGATTGCAGGTTATCACCCACAAGACGTTAAAATGTAGCACAAAGCCTTCAAAGGTAAGGATATAAAATTTGTTAGAAACTATGACAAACGATGCCATAAAACAGCAAAAAAAAACCACACTTGCCTGAGAGGCAGGTAGTTTAAGCACAAATAGTGGCTAGGTGCTGTTTTATTCGGTTTGGTTACCACCATGGAGTTGGGTATTGAGTTGATCGATGATCTCGACCCACTCAGCATCTTCTAATATTGCCGTACGCAAAAACGTCGCTTGGGAATCATTCCAAAAGGGCGCCTCTTCGATATGCCGGAAACTGTTCATACCACGATGTTTTTCAATAAACTCAAAAATGGCTTCAGGTGAATTATTCATACCCAGTTGGGTGAATAAATCTTCCATTGTTGGTTGCTGCGTTAACATAAATAACCTCACTCATGGTGAATAACTATAATTAGAACGCGTTCAATGAATAAACAGATCATCCCTTCAATGCAAGGATCCGCTCTGCAAGATATTCAGGCATGATCACTTCGCCTTCCTCTGCGGGAACGGGGCACACCATCACCATAAGATCATCTTTCATTAGCCCCGGCGTCCATTTTGACAGCCAATCATCCAGCGAAATACACATGACTTGGCAATGAGACCACTCATCAGTGGCCCACAATTTAGCCAGTTCTTCATCTGGCCATATTGGCACACCATCTTCGTCGTCAGAGGTTAACATGACACACCCGTCATCATCTTTGAGGATCCATACCTCTTTCATATCAACCATTGAGGAGATGGTGGCTTGTAAACGTTGTTCGGCACTAACATCTAGTAGCGGTGGTAAAGAAGACATAATTATCCTTAAGGTTTCATCAACCTCGGGAGCATAAAAAGTATCAGGGTCGGCAATACCGTTGCGCCAGAAAAAATACAACCCCTTTAAATCACTCTTTGCTACCCAAATGACTGGCGCTTTCTTGTATCCATATTGCTGTATATTGGGTCAATTCCCCCATCAACAAGAGCAAAGCAAGGATTTATCATTGGATAGCTTGTGGCCCCCCATCACAGCAACAAGACGGAAGTTAATGCCCCCCGCTTAGGAAAAAATATCCAGTAGGTTTTGCAAACTTGCACGTTTAACGTTCTTCATACTGTTTATATAAACCGCGGTATGCACGT
>NZ_JBAHZB010000116.1:0-10616 GCF_036697315.1 Alteromonas sp. 14N.309.X.WAT.G.H12 | reverse complement strand
GATTTCTCGATTTTAGACTGATAAAGTAGCACTGCTTGCATGGAACTTTCACGTTGTTCTTCCGAAAGCACTGTACCATCGGGCCATTTACCCGTTTCTACCGCTTGACGCAAACGCTCATAAACCGCCGGCGTCATCGCCGCTAATAACGCATCTATATTCATGATGAAAATCGTTTAATAATGACAAGTCTGACACGGTTGACAACATACCACAAAAACCCAATTACGGTGGCTAAAATAGCAAGGTTATGTTGCAATTCGCCGGGTTGAGTACCGCCCCAATACATAAAACCAAAACCGGTAACAAAAAGTAATACCGCTAACAACGAATGATTTTGAATACGTTGCTGCTTTTTGTAACGCTGCAGATTTTGTTTACGCAAAATATCTTCTGATGATGCATCCCCAACTCTAAACTGACAATGGGGGCATTCCTGGGCTTTGTCAGATATTTTCTTATTACATGATGGACAATCAATAAGTGCCATTGGGGCTCCTGTTAATTTGGTAGACTTAAATGGGTGAAGATCAAATAATAAAAAAGGACACATCTGTGTCCTTTTTAAGGCCAAACGCAGGTTAAGCGTCAGGCCTTAATAGCCCGTTATTTTTCGTTTCGGACTTTTTCCCAATATTCATTCACCGTTTGTTTCATTTCTTTGCTTAGCATGATTATACCAAACAGGTTCGGTAGTGTCATAACCACGATAGCCACCGCCGATAGCGCCCACACTAAGGTGGTATCGCTAAACGATGCCCAAACGAACCCAGCGACATAGATCACACGATAAGGCATAACCGAACGGGGGCCTAATAAATAGGTCATCGCCCTGTCACCGTAATAAGACCAAGCAATGGCTGTGGAAAACGCGAACAACATTAATCCAATGGAAACAATATACTGGCCATAATCACCAAAATAACCACGGTTAAAGGCGATTGTGGTAAGGGCTGCAGAATGTACCAGGGACTTCCCTTCTATAACCACATTGTCTTTGACGGGCTTACCCTCTTTAATTTGCAATGTACCGGTAAAGGGATCATCACCATCAAAGGAGTAAGTGACATCTTCTGCCACCGAACGAGAATTGATCAGTGTAAAGCCGTCGCTAACTGCCGTACCGTTTACCACCGACACTGAACCGGTATAAGGTTCAACTACGTTGTCATCCAAGCCATTTAGGTATTTGTATAATGCCTGGGTATCTGCACTATTGTTATCATTATATTCACCCTGTACAAAATACATGTCGGAGCGATCAAACACATTTTCATGTTTTTCTTTCCACACCCCTGAAGACAGAATAACCAAGCCAGTTACCGTACAAATAAGAATGGTATCAATAAAAGGTTCCAGTAAAGACACCATACCTTCAGATGCGGGTTCGCTGGTTTTCGCTGCAGCGTGGGCAATAGGTGCAGAGCCTTGTCCGGCTTCGTTTGAAAATAACCCGCGGTTTACACCCCGATTAAAGGCATAGGCTAACGAAGCGCCTAAAAAGCCCCCGGCGGCGGCAGAACCAGAAAAGGCATCGCCAATGACAGCCGCAAATGATGGCCCAATATTTTCGGCATTGGCAAAAATAACGGCCAGCGCCCCAATCAGGTAAATCACAGCCATAATGGGCACAATTTTAGCGGTAAATGCGGCAATACGCTGAATACCGCCCAAAATAACCAAGGCCAGCAAAATACCCAGTACGCTTCCCACAATCACCGGATCAATACCAAATGTTGCTTCAATACTTTGGGCAATACCGTTACTTTGGGGCAAGTTACCCGTCCCAAACGAACTAATCACTGTGGCAATGGCAAAGGCAACCGCTAACCATTTCATGTTTAGGCGGCGATCCATATAATACATGGGCCCACCGGCCATGGTGCCGTCTTCAGTTTTAACCCGGTATTTGTGTGACAAGGTCACTTCTACAAATTTGGTCGTCATACCCAAAAATGCCGTGGCCCACATCCAAAATAATGCCGCCGGACCACCAAGAAAGATCGCGAAAGCAACACCACTGATATTACCCGTGCCTACCGTACCAGAGAGGGCGGTGGTAAGGGCTCTAAAATGGGTGGTATCGCCCTCTTCCCCTTCTTTATCGTATTTCCCCGTTACCACCAACCACGCATGTTTAAAAAAGCGGATTTGTGGAAATTTAAGATAAATGGTGAAGAATAATCCCACCCCAAGTAACACGAACGGAAACCAACCCGCTCCCCCTAACATGCCATCCAGTGACACAAGAAAATGATATAAACCTTCCAAGCTCTAATCCCCTCAACATATTGTTGTTATTTTATTATTAGCGTAGTGATGACACTACAGCACGAATGGCAATCAGTAAATCCTCACCGAGTTGGCGACAGCGCTGAACAGACCAGCCGAACACCGGATCGGGTAGATTTTTATTATCTTTAAAAGGCATTTCAAGTGTATAGGCCAAACAATCAAATTGATAGGCCACAGCATTGGAGGCGACGGAGAGATTCGCTTTGTTTGGTTTATCTTTGGGATACCCGTATTGATCTTGAAATTCCGGCGTCGCCGTTAGCAACGCCGCTTTGAAAGTATCTTCTAAATTTTTTAAACGAGCAGAATAACCCGGTACGCCTTCACTGCCAGCAACGAAATTGTACGGTAAGGCTTCATCGCCATGCAAATCGAGATACATATCTACCCCGATCTCTTTCATGGCATTTAATACGTATAACACTTCCGGGCTTTTTTCTGCGCTAGGCGATGCCCATTCCCGATTGAGGTTGGTTCCCACCGCATTGGTACGAAGGTGTCCCCGTGCCCCACCATCTGGATTCATATTAGGGATCACATAGAAAACCGCGTCGTCGAGCAGTTGGCGAGCTAAACCATCTTCTTCATCTAATAATCGATACAATAAGCCTTCGGCACACCATTGGGCCATTGTTTCACCTGGATGCTGCCGTGCGGTGATCCAGATTTTTTTCTTATTAGGCAAGGGTTCGCCAATAACCAGCATGTTCATGTCTCGGCCATCGAGAGTTTGTCCAAGCAAGCGATGCTCACAAAGTAAAGACGTTTGAATATCGCCGATAAGATCCAAATGGCGCTCGTAGCTATAGGGAATAAAGTAGGCAAAGTAGACCGCCGGTTGTTCCAACGTCAGGGAAAAGCGTAAATTGTCACCATCAAACGCACTGCTTACACGAAACCAAGTTTTGCGATCATAAGATGCGAGCACGTTATAGTCTTGCCACCCTTGGGGATAAGCGGATTTAGCCAATTCTGTCAAGGTTAAATGGTATGTGGTGAAAGCGTCGCCATGAAGACGGAAATGAAACCACTGGTAGAATTCAGACTGATTGTCTTGGTTGATGCGAAGTGTAATATTATCCGGAGAGGTCGCGTCGATAACAGTAATGTTGCCGCTATCAAATTGACTCGAAATATGCATTTTTCTGTCGTGTCCTATGTATTTTTGCAATGTAATTTATCATAGACACAAACCCAAATACTATGTTTACCGATGACTGCTGCCTTCAAGTGGACGAGAAACGTACATATAAAGAAAAATCCGGTACAGAGATCTGCACCGGAAACACACCTGCGGTAAAATTGCTATGCAGGTAACGTTGGGAAAGTAACGCCAGCCATGTCGCGAACCACCCGCATAACCTGACAGCTGTAGCCAAATTCGTTGTCATACCAGACGTACAACGTGAGACGGTTGTCAGCCACAATGGTCGCTTGAGAATCTACCACACTGGCTGCCCGTGAGCCCACTAAGTCAGTGGAAACAATTTCCTTACTGGCGGTGTAATCTATCTGGTGTTGTAACGAAGAAAACAGCGCGGTATCGCGCAAGAACTCATTCACCGCCAGCTTATCTGTTGACGTTGAAAGGTTAAGATTAAGGATGGCCAAAGACACATTGGGCGTTGGTACACGAATCGCGTTGCCCGTTAATTTACCCGCCAGCTTTGGATATGCCTTAGCCACCGCTTTAGCCGCGCCGGTTTCCGTGATCACCATGTTTAGTGGCGCACTGCGACCCCGTCGATCCGCTTTATGATAATTATCGATAAGATTTTGGTCATTGGTGAAACTATGTACTGTCTCTACATGACCAGACTCGATACCGTATTCTTCATCCAAGGCTTTTAATACAGGTGTGATGGCGTTTGTGGTACAACTGGCCGCAGAAAGGATAGTATCACTTGGCAAGATGTCATCATTGTTGACACCATGAACCACATTTTTAATATCCCCTTTACCCGGCGCGGTTAACAGGGCTTTACTCGCCCCTTTAGCTTGCAGGTGTAAACCCAAGCCTTCTTTGTCCCGCCACATTCCGGTATTGTCCACAACAATCGCATTCTCGATACCGTACTGGGTATAATCCACCTGGTCAGGACTGTTTGCGTAGATCACCTGAATATAAGAACCATTCGCTTTGATCGCCTGACGTTCGTGATCCACAGTAATACTACCGTTAAACGGTCCATGAACGGAATCCCGTCTTAGTAAACTGGCGCGTTTTTCCAGATCACCGTCTTTTCCACCACGCACCACAATTGCCCGCAAGCGTAATTTGTTCGCCTGGCCTTGACGTTCAATCATCAATCGCGCTAACAAACGGCCTATACGGCCAAATCCGTAAAGCACCACATCTTGTGGCGCTTGACTGTCGGCTTTATCCACCACAGATGACAGACTGTCACGCAAGTAAGCGTCTAAATCATTGTTATCTACGGCACTGCCGTAATGGAAGTCAAAGGCCAGTTTACCTATATCGATCTGGGCTGGCGCAAGAGACATGGTGGTCAAGGCTTCCAGGATTGGGAAGCTTTCACGCAGACGAAGTTTTATTCCCTCATGTAGACGAACCTTGCGATGCGCCTTCACGATGTCAATCACACTGGCGCCAAGAAGCGAGTGTCCGTAAACCGAAATTTCCACCGAATGATTCCGATAAAGCTTACCAATGAGCGGTAGCATCATCTCTGCGTATTCCTGACGCTCTTGCCAGCTATCTTGCAATTCCTGTTCAAACTGTTGATTCATGCCCTTGCCTTCGTCGACTAAAAGTTTTTGTTCAACCACGCAGCAAATATAAATGTGTAGGGTACACCCGTGAAAAAACGTGTGTTCTGCATGGACCGCACCATTCTATGTAAAGGAATGATGAAGGCCAAACTGTTGAAAAATTTCTATTTATGGCGGTAAACCGTAAAAAACGCCCTTTCTTTAGTAATTTTCCACCAAAGCGAGCGTACTTTTTAAATTTATTGATCGGTTTGCATGTGAGGTGTTCAACGGGGAGTGAATCTTTATGCCCCACAAATTAAGGGAATACGAAGATGTAACAGAAGAACCATCAGTGTTTGCAGCCTATCTAGCTACCTGTGGCTTGTCATTACCTCGAGGTATAGCGGCAGGATCCCCTATTCCCTATTCACCCACCAATCTGTAAACAACTTTCAGAAAATAGCATGAAAATCAGGGAAGATAGCCAGACGTCAAACAAAAAAACACCGCGGGCAAGGCACGCGGCGTTCATTTTTTAACCAGATGTGAAACTATTCCATTACCCTGGAATGATCTCATCATCCTTCGTTTTTAAAGACACAGACAGAGAGTTCACACAGTAGCGCTGACCGGTTTGGGTTGGACCATCATCAAAAACGTGCCCAAGATGGGCATCACAGTTTTTACAATAGATTTCAACGCGCTTCATGCCAAAGGTGTTGTCTTCACGGTAACCGACGTTATTGTCCTCGGTTTGGGCGTCAAAAGAGGGCCAGCCACAACCAGAGTCAAATTTCGACGCCGACGTAAATAACACACACCCACAACATTTGCAGATATACTCACCGGGACGTTTTTCATTGAGTAAAGCCCCGGAATAAGGCGATTCTGTGCCCCCACGGCGAGTCACTCGGTATTCTTCGTCCGATAAGGAGGCTTTCCAATCTGAATCTGCAAAATTAGGCATTTTATTTACCCTCTATTTTTTAACCGCAATTTGTGGTCGAGCAGGATCGCTCCAGTCTAAATGGAACTTCTTACCCGCCGGTTTATCTACCCGCTGATAGGTATGGGCACCAAAATAATCACGCTGGCCCTGCAACAAATTTGCCGGTAAAACTGCGGTGCGATAAGCATCATAATAACTAAGGGCAGACATCATTGCCGGACAGGGGATCCCCGCTAACGTTGCCTGAGCGAGAGACTGGCGCCAATCCGATTGATATTCAGTAATCTGTTGGGAGAAAAAAGGATCAAGTAATAAATTATCCAACTCTTCATTATTCTCGTAGGCTTTAGCAATAGACTGTAAAAACACAGCGCGAATAATACAGCCTGCACGCCAGATACGGGCAATCCCGCCAAAATCCAGTTCCCATTTGTGCTCTTTAGAAGCAACAGCCATAAGCTGAAACCCTTGGGCATAGGCACAAATTTTAGAGCAATAGAGTGCATGCTCTAGCTGATTAATGGTGTTGCGTTTTTCCTCTTCCGACAGGGGTTTAACGTCAGGCCCCTGTAATACTTCGCTGGCTGCCACCCGCTCTTCTTTTAAACTTGAAATACTTCTGGCAAACACGGCTGCGGTAATGGTTTGGGCAGGACTACCGACTTGCAGGGCACTTACTGCAGTCCACAGTCCGGTGCCCTTTTGACCTGCTTTATCGAGAATCACATCCACCAAGGGTGCACCGGTTTGTGGATCCATCTGTTCTAAGACTTCAGCGCTGATCTCTATAAGATAACTGTTGAGTTTACCGTCATTCCACCGTCTGAATATTTGCGCTATTTCCGACGGTGACATACTCAACGCCGTACGCATGATTTGATAAGTCTCACAAATCAGCTGCATATCGGCATATTCAATACCATTGTGTACCATTTTCACGTAATGGCCCGCGCCAACAGGTCCAATATAGGTTGCACAAGGCTCCCCTTCTAAAACCGGCTTACCGGGAACAAAGGATTCAATGGGCAAGCCTGTATCGGCATCCACTTTCGCCGCAATGGCTTTAAGGACAGGCTCGATACGTGTCCAAGCATAAGGGTTACCAGAAGGCATCAAGGAAGGCCCAAAGCGCGCCCCTACTTCACCACCAGACACGGCAGTGGAAAAGAAGATAAATTTACTTTTATAGCGCTCTTCCCGCTCCACAGAATCTGTCCACAAACTGTTTCCGGTATCCACCACAATATCATCAGCCTGAACACCGGCATCGATGAGATGGGAACACACATGATCCACTGGCGCACCCGCCGGGACCGACAACATGATCATTCGTGGCGATGTGAGTCTACTTAGTAACTCGGTGTACGAACTACATCCTTCAACACGGGCAGCTTGGTCTCCCCGTTCTTGAACGTCTTTTTCGATAATACCGTCGACCTTGGCTTGGTCGAGGTCAAAACAGGCTACACGATAGCCATGATCCACCAGATTCAGTGTTAGGTTTGCCCCCATTACACCTAACCCGATAAAGCCGATATCACACTTCGATTCAGCTTGCTTTCCATCTTCTCTATACATTGACGTCACCTTACGTTACAGATGGCTGCGGATGATACCACCCGTGTTTATTCCTAACACTATCCATGTGTCGATTTTTCAGCGATTTTTTCATCAAACCTGACTGTTTGCTTAACGGCTAACCACCAGTAAACCCTGTTAAGTCAAACATTGGGTAAACTTGAACACCACGACACTTTTTGCGGCTTGTAAAAACACCCGTTGAATACAAATTTCAGGTTGTTCCTGCAAGGATCCATAACGGGTATCGATAATGAGTTGCCATGCCCCTTTTGGTGAAAGACTCGGTAGGTTGAAACGCCTATCTTGATCACTGGCATTAAAACACATAAACCAATGCTCTGTTTCCCCTTCATCTTGGGCAATACCTCGTATTTCCACGCCGAATGTCTGACTATTAGGCGACTGCCAATCTTCAGATTCTTTATCCTGACCATCGGGCTTATACCAACGGATGGCAGATACATTAATATCCAGCTGGAAGGTGTCATCTTCCATTTGTAGATGGGACAACAACCCACTCTTTTTACGCAATTCAATAACATATCGGCAAAAATGCAAAAAATCCGTCTGCCGCTTATTGAGTTCCCAGTTAAACCAACTAATGGGGTTATCCTGGCAATAGGCATTGTTGTTACCTTGCTGCGTCCGACTCAGTTCGTCTCCCCCCAAGATGTGCGGGGTCCCCTGGGACAAGAGCAAGGTGACAAACATATTCCGTTTCTGCTTCTCCCTAAGGGCGATAATTCCTTCGTCTTTGGTTTCCCCTTCATGGCCATAGTTTGCCGATAAATTATGGCCATGACCATCCCGATTATTTTCACCGTTTTCCTCGTTATGCCGTTCGGCATAACTGACCAGATCATGTAAAGTAAAACCATCATGATAGGTGATGTTATTCACCGATGTGGTAATGGGTCTTATGCCTTTATGAAAGATATCCGTTGAACCCATCAGTCGGGTGGCAAATTCCGCAGTAAATGCGTGATCACCACGCCAATAGGCTCTCACAGTATCCCGATATCGATCACTGGTTTCCAACCATGGCACGGGAAAGGCGCCAAGTTGATAGCCACCAGGACCAATATCCCAAGGTTCGGCAATCAGAACCACGTCTTTGAGCACCGGATCTTGACCAATGGCACGTATCAAGCCCGATTGAGAAGAAAAATGCTGGGGATCCCGTCCTAAACACACGGCCAAATCAAATCGAAAACCATCGATGCCAATATCCACAACCCAATGACGCATGGCATCCATGATCATCGTCATCATCATCGGCTGGGCAGTATTGACCGTATTACCACAACCGGAATGATTGCTGTACACCAACTTCCCGGACGGCGCTTGTTCAAGCAAATAAGCCTGTTGAGGACAAAAGCCCTTAAACGATAAGACAGGGCCGCCATCGCCGCCTTCTGCCGTATGGTTGTATACCACGTCTAAAATGACTTCGAGCCCAGCGTCATGATAAGCCTCTACCATGGCTTTTACCTCGGCCAGTGCGTCTGCTTTGGCATAACGGGGCTCAGGGGCAAAAAAATTAACCGGGTTGTAGCCCCAGTAGTTTGTTAACCCCTTTTCAGTAATGTAAGGCTCAGGCATAAAAGCCGCAATGGGCATAAATTGTACCGATGTGATCCCAAGGCTTAACAAGTGCTCAATCACCGCTTCATGGGCGGCACCCACGTAGGTTCCTCGATCCTCTTCTGGTACATAAGGATGAAGTTTGGTTAACCCTTTTACATGGGCTTCGTAAATAATGCGTTCATGGGGCTGATATTTAGGTCTTTTATCCTTACAGGGCCCCGTCTTGGCAACCACGACGGCTTTGGGGATCATAAAATGGGAATCATTTTCATATTGGCGGGCATTCCAGTGCAAAGGACGGCTAAGCTTTTGCGCATACGGATCAATCAGTAATTTATCCGTTGCACTGATATGCATAAAACCATCATTGCGCTCTACCCGATACCCGTACAGCTGACCTTCTTTAATTTTTGGCACAAAGCCATGCCAGATATCGCCGGTTTTAGCGGTAAGTATGAGTTCTACCAAAGGCTCTTCTGTATCACTTTGATAAAGACAAAGGATCACAGCGGTGGCACCCGGGCAGTAAACCGCAAAATTACACCCTTCTGCGTTAAGCGTAGCGCCTAAAGGAGACGCCAAACCTTTTTCCAACGGCCAAGTATTTGTAAAATCCTGCTGCACGATTTAAGTCGCTCCTATATGGCAATCCAATACACGGTGGAAAGCGGAGGAAGGGCTATTTCAATGGAATAGGGTTTATCATTCCACGATACTTTCTCTGCACTTACCCTTGTTGGCATTGGATACCCGCTCCCCCAATATTGACTGTCGTCCGTATTGAGTATGAGAGAATAATCTCCGGCTTTTTCCACGCCAACCCGAAAGCGATTGTGGGGTGTCGGTGTAAAATTACACACCACGATCACCCGCTGCTTGTGGTTCTTGGCTTTTCTGACAAAGGACAACACACTCAGTTCCGCATAGTTATGATCAATCCAGCTAAAGCCTTCATAATGATGATCTAACTCATACAATGCGGGAGTTGACCGGTATAAATGGTTTAAATCCCGATACAGCGTCTGTATCTTTTTATGTTTCTCATACTCGAGCAATGACCAGTCGAGCTCACTATCGTGATCCCATTCTCTAAACTGGCCAATTTCATTGCCCATAAAATTCAGTTTTTTACCCGGATGGCCGTACATAAAGGCGGCATAACAGCGTAAATTCGCCGCTTGTTGCCATTCATCACCGGGCATTTTCCCTATCAAACTGCCTTTACCGTGCACCACTTCATCATGGGAAATTGGCAACACAAAATTCTCATCAAACGCATACACCATGCTAAATGTCACTTCGCCATGATGATACTTACGATACGCCGGATCCTTGCTAATATAATGCAAGGTGTCATGCATCCAACCCATATTCCATTTAAAGCCAAAGCCCAGTCCACCTTCATACACCGGCTTTGATACCTGAGGAAAGGACGTGGATTCTTCGGCAATGGTCATAGCCCCCGGAAAGTGCTTATACACTTCCTGAT
>NZ_JBAHZB010000115.1:0-10634 GCF_036697315.1 Alteromonas sp. 14N.309.X.WAT.G.H12 | reverse complement strand
ACCTAATGGCGCGGCGTTAATATTGAGCGTGTGAATACGGGCGAGCCCATTGGATAAATCAGCCAAATTTGGCGCCGCAGACTGGGGCTTTGCCGGCACATCCACCCAGTTTTCCACCCACAGGGTTTCCGCTTCGTTCAAAAAACACGGCGCTGGCGCAATACCCTGGTTGGCCAACTGGCTTTGCAGTTGATATTGCTCCCGTCTATCTAGGCCGGTGAAATCATCGTCGCCTAACCATTTCACCGCAAATTGCCGCTCGCCATCGGTGAGCTTAAAAACATGATTAACCTCTCCGCCGCCAATATTGACGCACCTTGCCCACCGAGACAGTGATAGCGGTGAGCGTAACTCATCAATGATAAGCATAGGATCCATGATCCTGTTCTCTCCATTGTCTAAGCCAAGTCATATAGCCATAAACCGCAAATACCACATAACCTAAAAACAGGCAGGCGGAAAGGGTTAAACCGCTTTGGGCATAAAGATACGAAGAGGCCAGGTTGATCACACACCAGTACAACCAATTTTGCAGCACCTTGTGCGCCACCATAAAGGTGGTTACCACACTGAGCACTTGTATGCAGGCATCTAGCTGCAAATACGTACTGTTAAATTGGCCTTCTGCCCATAACGACAAGCCCCAGCCCACCAACAATGAAGCCGGAATAATCAATAGATGAAAAAACCACGGCCACGACTGTACATGGTTTGCAGCATCGGATTGTTTATTCCATTGATAGTAGCCATAGCCTGCCATCACCATATAGTACAGATTTAGCGCCGATTGAAACGGAAGGGTTACCTGCCAAAACAACCAGGTATAAATGGCAGTACTAATGAAGGCGCACAGCCAGCACCAACGATTTTGCTTAGCAGCAAGCCAGACATAAGCCAGAGCCAGAATAACGGCACACCATTCAGCCAAACTGGTGTCGGTAATCTGGCTCCAAAACGACTGAATCTCAGTCATCGTTGGCTTTTCGCTCTTGCATAGCATCGAAATTTAAGAATTTCGCCACAAAGATAGCCTGCCCCACTTCTTCATGTGTACGTTGCATTTCTTTACCCAGTATGGTCATCACCTCGCCATAATCGCCGGTGACCTGTGTACTGGTGGAGCAGGTTGTCACAGACAGCGCTGGATAGCTGTTTAACCGTTCAATAAACTGCGCAATAGGCGGAATATAGGCATTAACTAACGGGTACAGTGAAAGTTCGACCATCACTTGCATAATAAGACTCCTTAAAATTGAAAACGGGTTGTTATCCCAAACTGGCGACCATCACCAAGTTGGTAATAAGGTTCATCAAAAGCATACGCGTCTCTTGGATCATTACTGAATCCGCCAAAGCCTCGGGTATAATAGGTTTTGTCGAACATATTTTTCACCCACAATGAGGTACGCCAATCGCCTGCCACCCAACTCACATCGGTATTAAATAAAGTGGTTGCCGGTGATGTCACATCATGACCATCTGAGAACCGGTACTCATCTTTAAAATCCATATCAAATTGCCACACCAAATGTTCAGTAATCCACCATTCGCTAAAGAGGTTTGCGGTGTAGCGCGGCGCTTGTGCTTGCTGCTGCTTTTCAACCCAACTCCCGTCAGCGGTTTCATAACCTTCAAAGGTTGCGTTTAAGTAACCTAGGCTACCATTGAGTGTCCATACCTCATTCACCTGCCACGTCAGTTCTAACTCGGCGCCTTTGTTCGTGCCCACATCGGCATTGGCAATAATATCCACAAAGGTGGCCGAACCATCTTCACGGGTTTGTACATCAAAATCGCTAATCTGGGTATTTTCCCGATCCATATAAAAAATTGCCGCCCGTGCGATGAGATCTGGCGTAAAGACATGGCCTTTAAAGCCAATTTCATAATTGATGTTATATTCGGCGTCATAAAAGCGACTAGACTCACTGACGTCCTCGTCATAATTGATCCCGGCGCCCTTGTAACCCCGAGAAATACTGGCGTATAAGAAGCGCTCCCCGAACTGATAAGAAAGGGATAATTTGCCGCCCACCATGGTGGCATCATCATCAAAAATGACACTGGCGTTATCCTGATAATCGTAAGCGTAATTCTCTACACGCAACCCACTAGTGAGTATCAGGTTGTCGCTAAGATGGGTATCCAGTTGACCATAGATTGCCGTCGTCGTAGGTTTAAACTCGCTGATAAAATCGCCATCATTGTAGGTATATTCCCGCAATAAATCCTGTTCACTGTGACTATATCGCGCGCCCACCACCCAATCAGTGGAATCATTAAAAAGGCGTTGGTTATCACTGGAAGTGAATCTTAGTTCCGCAGTTTGCTGATCCACCCCGCGATAATACCCATCAAAAGAGGTATAACCTAAGGGATGAAAGCCCGTATAGGTCCAATCTTCATCATAACCGTACTCAAGATTATGACTGGCGTAGGTTAAAATCACTTCCACAAGCCCAGCGCTCGTTTGGTGATATAAGTGACCACTTACTGCGTGGGTAAGTTGGCGATCAAAACCGGGCTCATCAGACAAGGTGTGGCGGTTGTTATCCAACGAAAAGGCATCATAACCATTATCAATGTCATACCACCGATAGTTAACCGCCAGCACCGTATCCTCAGAAGCGTCCCAGTTTAAGGCTAAATGGAAGGCATCTTCATTAATATCATTGGTATCATCCCGCTCTAAGTAGTCATTCTCCATAAAGCCGTCGCTGCTATTATGGACAACGGCAGCGCGGTAGCCGAGGGTGTCGGTGAGCATGCCTCCGTGAGCCCCTTCAACGCGGAACAAGGATGTGTTCCCCGCCGTCATAGATATGTGGCTATCGGTGTTATCCCCTGTAGGCTGGCTGACAAGTTTAACGGCCCCGGCCAGTGCACCGGTGCCGAAAATAGTGGCTTGAGGTCCCCGGTAAATTTCAACTTGCTGGATATCAAACAGTATGCCGGCGGCAGCCAGCCCAGAGAAATCAAAATCATCAACCAGGAAGCTCACCGAGGGATTGATGGGTTCGGCAAATTGACTGCGTTCACCAATACCACGGATTTGGACAAATCGTCCTCTTGAGGCGCCGGTGGCAAAATTCACATTCGGGGCAACATTTAACATGCCATCGATATGATTGGTCTGCCGACTATCTATACGCTGAACGTCGATAACCGATGCGCTAGCACTCAGTTGGGCAAGGGTTGTTTGGCGAAAATCACCAGATACAGTGATATGTTCAATATCTGTTTGGCTTTCTGCAAATGCAGGAGACGCCAACAGTGCGAGAGTGAGTATGCGTGTGTTCATTTAGGATCTCTTTACGTGTAAAAAAGATCCGGCTTTACGGAAGGTATTGAGGCTAAATTATAGATTTACCATCCCTACGCCGGCATTATCCGGATCAGGTTAAAGGGTTCCCATGTTAGGATCTCAGCCGCTTTTCGCGGCACCCCTTGGCCTATTTGTTGTTATCGTCTCTTTGTTTGATAACAACGCACGGCAGTCTACCAACTCTTATGATTGAGTCAAGTTGAAGACTACCGCAGGGAGGATAAAAAAGCCCGCAGTGTGACGTGGCGGGCAATGTGGGCTAAAAAGCCCTATTTTTGGCGTCTAGCGCGCCATCCCATAAACCCTATTCCAAGAAGTATGAGTGACATGGCGGTAGGTTCACTAACTTCTGAAATAGAGGCATTCCGAAAGCGAACAGTCATATCGTTACAACCTGCTGACGCATCGCAATCGTTAATAAAAACGATATCGGTAATAAGGCCGGATAGGTAGTCATCTAAAGTAATGGAAAACGATGCCCACTGAGGTTCAGAGGTGTAAGTGAAATCATCAAGACCAAAATTTTGTGTACCGGCTAATGCAAAGGTGCGAGAGGCATCATAGTTTTGCTCGCCGCCTGAAAAATCCGCCAGCCAAATACCGGCAATTTCAGAGTAGGCGGCAGGATCGTCGTTGGAAGCTTTCATACGAAATTCAAAAGACAATTGGTAACTGCTATTGGCGTTGTCCAAATCCAGGCTTTGAATACCAAAGGCATCGTCAAGATTCAGCGTATACCACGCATTTTCTTGCAGACTTAATACACTTCCAGCATTATTCCAAGTGTAATAATTACCATCACTTTGCTGGTGTGCCGTTAGCGATTGATTTTCAAAATCAATCTCATAGGTATTAATAATATCGGCTTGCGCGGTAAATGCGCAGAATGTAGCCAGCAAAGTTGCAGCTTTCATGCTAAATTTCATAGGAGTTCCTTGAGCAGTGTTTGTCTTTCAATCATCAACAACATGCACTGCAACCCGGCGGTCTTAATGGCGGTGCTAAGATCCGTGGCTTTCCGTCCCTGCCTCACGACAGGTTTGGCGTTTACGCTCTCTTGAAGGTGACGTTTTTCAAGATTGTCGTTACAGGGGAAATGATAAGATGTGAGCATCTGGGTTAACAGGACACTTATGGGCTTTCTTTGCTACAGATCTGTCCATTCAAGGAACACATAGCGCCCTGTAATCGCATTTTTCTTATATGCGTACAGTGCGAATGGAACTCACGTGGATAAACAGGAGAACATGTGCAGTATCAAGGATTATTCTGGTCGGCTATCATACGTGCTTTATTAAGTCTTCGCCGCGATCTCAGCATTAACGATGATAGAGACATCACCATACTCGACAATGTCGCGGCGTTAGAGTCTGGCAATCTGCCCGAAGACACATTAGCCAACGTCATTAAGGCCTTATGCCCGATAAATCATCGTCAGCAACTTAGCCGATCCTTAATTGGTTATTTCGATTTTAATAAAATGAGCAACCTTGTGGTACTGCTCACCGCCAGCAAGCACATTGATGACGCCTTGTGCGTAATGGGAAAACAATACCGTCACTTACTGGGTTCAGCTGCCGATCTAACCATCACTCGGGACAACGACACCACATCCCTTGTATTCAACGTTGGTAAGCACGCCATACTCACTGATATGCGTTGCTATTTTCTGCTCGCTCTTTTTAGGCACCTCGCCGGTAGGAAATTTGATTTTCAGTCCATTAGCCTGCCCTTGAATAATGAAGATCCCTTATTGGCGTCACTAACCAAAGCGACCATAAAACCCAGTTCAAAGCAGGTCACCCTTACCTTTGAGAGTAAATGGCTTACCCATCCATCATTTTTCTATTCTCAATCGATACAAAAAATGTTGAGCAGTACCTTAGAGGAAAAAGATGACGTCCCACTTAAGCAACAAATAAAAGCGGTGTTTCAGCAGGCCGCCAGCCCTGCCCGGATCCGTACAGAATGGGTTGCCAGCCAACTTGGACAGACAGAATCGGCATTGCGCCGTCAGTTGCGCCAGGAATCCATTTCTTTTAGCGCATTACTCAAAGAATTTATACATGATCAATCCTGTCACTTACTGCTAAGTGGCGTCAAAACCGATGATGCAGCCGACCAATTGGGGTTTGCCGACAGACGCTCCTTTGAGCGCAGTTTTAAAGAACATACGGGTATTAGCGCCGGTCAACTAAGGCAAATAGGAAGTCGACTACGTTTTCAAAAAGGTAATGGCAACCTTCTCGGCGTGGTCGAAAACTTACCGCCTCTGCCCAACTCTATTCAGCGTTTGCTCAACATGGACGAAGACGAAATGACCCTGCCAAAGGTGGTATCGCTGATTGAACGGGATCCTATTTTTCAGGCGCACATTATGAGCAAGGCTAGCCGAGCGATTTACGGTACGCCACCTAAAAGCCTTGAGCAAGCCATTGGACGGAATCTTGGTCTGGGGAATATACGCCATCTTGCGGTTATTTTTGCCGCCCAGCAGCTGCTCACATCCCAATGCCGGTTTACCCAAATAAGTCAGTTAACCGACAGCATGTTATTAAGTAGCGAGCTATTTAACGCCCTGTTTGGTTTTAATAAATTAACAGAAGACGAGGGAGAACAAATCAAGCAGCTTTTATTGTTTGGAACCCTTTCGTTATTTCTTATCTTCCACGATGAATGTTTATTTGCCGATGGTGCCCTGACCAATTGGGAAGCATCCGAATCCTTTGCTGATTTTGTTGAACGCATTAACGAGAACTACGGTATTTGTTTATACGGAGCCACGTCTTTAATGCTACTTAGGTGGGGCTTTCACAGCGCGATTAATCAACAACTTTGGAAGCTATGCAACCCAGAGGCAAGCGCCGATCTACAAAATTTGCCGGAACAAATACGCTTCTGTCATAACATTGCCTTTTCCACACTGATGAAAAAGGCCTCTCCCTTAACCCTAGCATCTGAGGTTGAATTAACTGCAGAACAGACAAAGGGGCTTGCCGTTGTCATTAGTAAATGGGAAACCTCAGCCCCGTAAGGTTTCTCGGCCCACTTTCACCCTAAGGTTGATTACAAATTTAAGTTCTGAATCTCTTTTTCTGTTTGCGTTTTTAACCCTTCTAAGGTTTTCCCATGAGGTGTAGGCTTACGTGTTTTAGGATCCAGGGCAACAAACACAATGTCATCAGCCAGACAAATGGTTTTCTTTGTGGCTTTATTGCGCACCAGGCAAGATACGGTGATAGATGTAATGCCCACAGATTTGGTTTCTAGTCCAAATTCAACGATATCACCCTGTAAAGCGGGAGATTCGAAGGTGATTTCACCAATGTGTTTTGTGACCAAACAGTTGGTTTCTAACTGGCAGGTAACAAAAATGGCAGCTTCTTCATCGATCCATTCCATGGCTCGACCACCAAAGAGTGAGTTGGCATAATTTAAATCACTGGGCATAACAAGACGGCGAGACAAAAAGCGCATTAAAAACCTCGTAAACTAACGTAAAATGAAAACCGAGAGTATATCAAATTTCTAGTAAGGATGAGTTTGAAAACATTGATAAATTGGTTACTCATACCACTTTTTCAGCGACAAAATTGTGCCTATCATCGACAAAGTCTATTTATTGCCGGTGAAAAAGCCTGGGCGCTGGAAAAAGCGGTATCCCTTGTTGACGCTTTACCCAGTCACCTGAGCACTTGCTGGTTAGGTGAACAGACCAATATAGCCACAACGGTAAGTTACAACTTCTCGCGATACAAAGAGATCCTTGGCCGTGAATATGACATTGTTTTTCTCAGTTACCTAGATGGGTTTCGTCCTAGTATTTTTACCGCTGTCGCTGGAACGGTGAAAGCCGGAGGCACCCTTGTTGTATTATGTCCCTCACTGGAAACTTGGCCGACCCATGCATCAGTTACAAGCCCTTACTTCTTAAGCTATGGGTATGCGTTAACCCAAAGCACCTTTATCAGCAATTTTGTAAGTACGTTAGTCAGTCAGCAGGCCTGTGGCATAGTCACTGACCAAAGCGGTTACCTTCCTTCTCATAAAATTGCCAATCCGCGCCCCAAAAGCAGCCTCCCCTTTTCCACACCGGATCAACTTAATGCCTATGAAACGCTGATAAAACACTATCAAGCTGGAACACCGGCGATAGCCTTATTAGCCAAACGCGGGCGGGGAAAATCAACGTTGGCAGGCTTAGTCGCCGCCGACTTCATAAATAAAAATTTGAAGGTAGCCATAACCAGCTATACCAAACATTCCGCTGATACGCTAATGGCCACTGTGAATTCAGTGAGGCCTCCCCAGTCCAAAGACGGCCATCCATTACTCACATGGTATGCGTTTGACAATCCGGCACTTTTTAATGATGACATTGATGTACTTTTTATTGAAGAGGCCGCGTCCCTACCTATCCCAGTAACGCTTAAGCTGATTCATCACGCACCTTTTACACTGTTGCTTTCCACTACAGACGGTTATGAAGGTTCAGGACAAGGATTTCGCTATCGGGTGATTAAAGGCTATGACATCCCCACGATTACGATGACCCAGCCGATAAGGTGGTATGACGGCGATCCTTTAGAAGCCATTGCAGAACGCTTACTCTTTTTACCTAAAAAGACTGAAGATGACCAAGGATGTTCCCAAGGCTCCCTGACATACCATCATGGGAACGCCAGTACGATAGATGAAATCCATCTGTTTCAAATAATGGATCTATTGCGAGAGGCACATTATCAAACTACCCCAGACGATATTTTGCGGATCATTGATTCCCCCAACAACGGCTTGTTTTACCTTTTACAGCAAAACCAGGTTGTTGCCGCAGCCATTGTGGATGATGAAGGCGGCGAAAAATTAAGGGAAGTCAAAGAGGCTATCGCATCAGGAGCACGCCGTGTAAAAGGCCACCTCACAGCCCAATCCTTAGCATTAATGTCAACAAAAGGGGATTTTGCCACCCTTGTCACCAAACGCATTAATCGTATTGCTGTGCGCCCGGAACAACAAAATAACGGGCTAGGAAGCAAGCTAGTAGAACATATCATCAACCTTGCGCAGGCAGAAGGTGCGGATCACCTCACCGTTTCCTTTGGCACCACCCCCCCCCTTCTCGCTTTTTGGATGAAACATCAGTTTAAAGTACTTAAAGAAGGCAAAAAGCAGGACAAAGCATCGGGTAAAACCAGTTCATTATTGGGCCTCCCTTTTACCCCGAAAGCCCATGAACTCTATGGGGGATTACCCGAACAACAAAAAAATACAAACATTGCTGGCCATGAACAAATTCATTTCACCCGCTTAATGCAGTGCGCTAATGGCATGAGAAGTCTTTCCCAACTTTACAGCACCCCCATTTGGTTAGCCCAGCACTATCCAGATTCCCCCTTATGCGCCGTAATGGCACAACTGGGCAAGGGTGCCTCAGTTAGCCATCTGGCAATCAGTAACCGCTTTAAAAGCAAGGCTGCATTAATGGCTTGGATTAAAGACGAATTACAGCAGTGGCTTAGACAAAGAAAAGCATAAAAAAACCCCGCATAAGCGGGGTTTTTATTATCTAGACGTTATTAAATTTTAACGCCGGCGTTTTTGGCCTTATCTTTAATATAAGGTTCCCAAGCGGAGGCATTTCTACGCAAAGACTTGTCTTTCTTTGCAATTTGAACATGCTGATACGCTTGCTTGTAGTTGCCGAGATAGAAGTTCGCTTCCATTAAAGAAAAGTGAATTTTAGCTTCATCATCAACACCACGTTCTAACGCTTTATTCAATGCAGTAATGGCACCTCGGTAATCTTCAGCTACCAGCAACAACGTACCCTGTTTACGATAGTATTCAGGATCCGAATCAACTTGCGCTGCTTTACCATAGTATTGTGCCGCATCTTTATACTCTTTAGCCTGATGGAAAGAATTAGCGACATTTGCGTACATGTCAGCTTCTTTCTTCAACAGACCGCTTTTCAAGTACTTTTCGAGCACAACTGCGGCTTTATACGGATTACCCGCATTGGCATACAGTGACGCTAATTGCTTAATTTGACTATCTTTTTCTAAGAAGCCAGCCATATAAGCAATATCAAATGTTTGCACTGCCTTATCAAAGCGTTCGATAAGCATGTAGAAACTACCTAACTGGATCCAATAAGTAGGATTATCAGGAAACAGATTAACCAGTTCTTCTGCTACAGCAACGGTTTGAGGGAACTTTTTATTCTCATAAAAAGCGGACAGTTTCAACAAATAAGGGTTCTTATCCGGCTTGCCTTCTTGCTTATTAAGCGCGATGGCTTTATCCGCAGTTGGAACCACTTCGTCAAATTTCTTTTGCTCGTAAAGCGCTTGCGCTTTGCGGGTATAAACCTGCGCATCTTCTTTACAGGTAAAAGCCATCCACTTGTCATAATAACTGACAGCTTCAGCGTAGTTTTGCTCCTGCATACTTAAATCACCGAGTAATTTAAGTGTTTGGGAGTGTTCGGTATCATTAAGCACTTTCGGATTTACCGCTTGCTCAAGATAGCCGAATGCTTCTTTACCTTTACCTTCCTGAGACGCAATCAGGTTACCTAAAAAGCGATTAACATAGGCTTTGTCAAAATCATCGCTAGGATCAACTTCTTTAAGAATGTCGATGGCTTCCTGCAGACGATCTTCGTTGTATGCCTCAAACGCTGCTTGAACTTTTTTACCCGTACGCTCACCTACCAGCTGCGTCTTGCCCTTAACATAACCAGGACAAACTACAGGACCAGAAGGCTTCGCTTGCGCGGGCTGACTTTGAGCTGAGGCCATTGGTGCAGCCATTGCAGCACCAACACCCATGACTAAAGCAACGGCGGACATTTTAAATGTACGAAATTTCATAATCATTGCTCCAGTTTAAAGTCCAGTTGAACAAACATGTTTTCTTGTTTAACGGCTTTACCTTCAACGATCTTAGGCTTGTATTTCCACTTACTTAGTGCGCGACGAGCTTCACGGTCAAAGATACGTTTTGGATCCGCATCAATAACAGTAATGTCCTCTACACCGCCTTGTTCGTTAATGGTGAACTGCAATTTAACCCAACCTTCACGGCCATCTCTGGCGGCATCAGGTGGATATTTCGGATCGATACGTACAATAGGTGTCGCATCCCCATCACGCTGCATCGCGCCTACGCCACCGATATCTACCCCTACACCGCCGGTATCAACCTGGGGAATTGCCAGACTAAAACCATCAGTGTTAGGTTCAGCTGCTTCAGGTTCAACAGGTTGAACTTTAGGCGGCTCTTGTGGTGGTGGCGGAGGCGGAGG
>NZ_JBAHZB010000114.1:7993-10742 GCF_036697315.1 Alteromonas sp. 14N.309.X.WAT.G.H12 | reverse complement strand
CTATGGTGCAGCCATCGAATGACAGATAATTCGCTTTTTAACTGTCTCTCACGGGCCTTAAGAGATTTATACCGCTGGGCTGCCGCGGCCTGTCGCTGCAATTTATCAAGTTGCCGACCGAGTTCCCCACGTACATCTTCCAAACGCTCAAGATTGTCCTGGGTATGCCGGATCCGGTTTTCCGTTTCCCGTCGTCGTTCTTTGTATTTGGAGATCCCAGCCGCTTCTTCAATAAAAACCCGCAACTCTTGCGGCTTAGACTCAATTAACCGGGAGATCATGCCCTGTTCAATAATGGCATAACTGCGTGGTCCAAGTCCGGTACCCAAAAACAAATCCGTCACATCCCGACGGCGGCACTTGGTGCCATTTAAATAATAAAAAGATTGGGCTTCACGGGTTACTAGGCGTTTTACCGACAACTCGGAATAATTGGCAAACTCCCCGCCAATTCGACCGGAAGTATTGTCAAATACCAACTCCACACTGCACTGTCCCACCGGTTTACGGGCCGAAGAACCATTAAAAATCACGTCTGTCATGGCATCACCACGAAGATTCTTCGCTGAACTTTCGCCAAGAACCCAGCGTACGGCATCAATGACATTAGATTTTCCGCAGCCATTTGGCCCTACCACCGCGGTCATATCTCCGGCAAAGGGAATGGTTGTGGGATCAACAAAGGATTTAAAGCCAGCCAGCTTTATGGATTTTAGGCGCATGGCACTGACTCCGGATACCATGGCAAAGCATGAACATCATCCAAATAGAAAAAAACGTGGAAGGGATTGTATTTATATTTATTTACCACAAATGTCAGCGCTGAATAATGATAATAATTATTGCCACGACTCTACCAAAACTCACACGGTGTAACAATTGTGTTTTCACTGATGTCCTCAGTGCAAGTATACTTTCACACTGTGGTAAGCTAACCCTTCGTTTTTATTCGGCATTGCTTTTCGCTTTTGCCCATTGCGTAGACAACACCGTGGAGTACCCATGCAAAATAAATCTGGCCTGAGTTATTTTCTATCAGGATTTAGTCTCATTACAACCAAGGGAATAAAACGCTTTGTGTTTATTCCTCTTGCGGTAAATATTCTGCTGTTTTCCATTGCATTTTATTTTCTTTATGGCGAAATTGCCGTGGGTATTACCTGGTTAATGTCACTCATCCCTTCCTGGCTGGATTGGCTAAAAACCCTGCTGAGTTTCTTTTTATGGCCATTGGCGGTAATTACGGTGTTGCTGGTCTTCGCACTGATTTTCGGCACCCTTGCCAACTGGATTGCCGCGCCCTTTAACGGCGTTTTGTCGGAAAAGCTTGAGCGACACCTAACCGGTCAAGCCATTGGTGATGAAAGCCTTTTGGCATTGGTAAAAGATGTTCCTCGCATGTTGGGGCGGGAATTTTCTAAATTTGCCTGGTATGTACCACGGGCGATTTTCTTTTTAGTCTTATTTTTCCTGCTTCCGGTGATAGGTCAGGTGTTATGGTTTATGTTTAATGCGTGGATGATGGCCATCCAATACTGTGATTATCCTTATGACAACCACAAGGTATCCTTTAAAACCATGCGCGGACATTTATCCATGCATAAAGGGAAATGTTTTTCTTTTGGTGTTGGCGTTAGCCTATTCTCGTTAATCCCGCTGCTTAATTTTATTGTCATGCCCGTCGCAGTGTGTGGCGCAACGGCCATGTGGGTAGATGAACTTAAACCGGATCTAGATAAACGATAACCCTTAAGCAGGCAGATTAGTTAAAGATATAAGAAGATGAAGCCGCTTTATCTGCATCAAGAAAGGCGTTGTAACGCGCTAACCATTCTTTCGCTTTAGCGGTCTGCCCTGCTTTTTGATACCGTTGAAACAAATTCATGTACACCGGTCTTTGGGCCGAGGGGGTCGCTAGTTGCTGACGCCACAATGCCAGATAAATAGGGGGAATATCACCACTATCATGATGTTCTAAAAAGGTGATGTGTCCAGAAGGTTTATAGGCGCGAACCGAACTGCGGGCACAGGTTTGAGCAGGCCAGATCCCCACACCGGGTTGTAATTCTTGCCAGTTTTGTAACCTGGATATTGGTGAATAGGTGATTTTACCGTCATAGATAAGATTGGGTGCATCGGGCCCGCCACAGTATCGTTCTGCGGCATTTTTACCCAACGCGTATTCATCAACAAAGCCGGCAAAATGAGCCAGTTCATGGACAAAAACCGAATAGGCATCGGTAAGATCTAAAAACATGACACCATTATTCACGTTGGCTTTTCCTAACTCACTGATAACCACTGCATGGGTTAGGTCTCGATTTCTTACCGCCGTCGCTAACGGACGCACATCGCACGCCAAACGGCCAGCCCCATTATTAGCAGATGCGCAATGTAGACTTTCTTTTGTAAGCCAGATCGGGCGATCAATACACAGGGGTAACGACTGAAGTCGCCGGTCTTTTTCGTATAAACTCACCAATTCATCGGCTTTGACTAAGGTAGCAAGTGATGACGCAAAAACGCCAATTTTTTGCAGGCATTGTTTATCGGTACGGGATATTACGGGGACATTTTCAGGGCGATATACCCGGTATGAGGTAAGCACATGTTGCACTTTTTTGGCCATATCAAGGCCAGCATCCGCCGCTTGTGAGATCCATTTTTTCGCGGCGTCTTTCTTTCCTTCATCCCACAACATTCGACCATACTGAAAAGCACTTTGGGGGTAATCATTGGCTGTCACACG
>NZ_JBAHZB010000114.1:670-7983 GCF_036697315.1 Alteromonas sp. 14N.309.X.WAT.G.H12 | reverse complement strand
CCAGGGCAAGGCTTTATCGGCATAACCATTAAGCAAATACCAATCTGCTAGCGCCGCTTGACCGGGTAAGTAACCTTGCTGGGCAGACCGCTTTAACCACTTTTCCCTTTCTTGTGGATCATCAGTAGTAAAAGCATATTGCATTTGTGCTTCAGGGACATTGCCAATGGCCGCTAAGCGCATTAGCCGATCATCGGTCATATTGCCGTCGGAGGATTGGTAAAGTGCCCAGGCGGCATCGGCATTATCCAGCGCAACCAGCTTATTCAACCAGTATTGAGACTGGGTCATAGACGCAAAGGCCACTAACCGGTCTTGAGCTTGTTCACTGCCATTTTCAGCCGCTTGCCACAGTAAGGGGGCGGGATTGTCAGCACTGCCGGCATTACGTAATAGTTGAGCTGTATCCCGTCCGGAGTCTGAACCTACCAGCAAAAGTGCCAGCAGAGCCACGAATAATCCTCGCATGGGAAAGGATTAGTTCTCGTCGCCGGCAGGTGTTCTTAACCTGTTGAGCTCAATGCGAGCATAACGATGCTCCACGTAATCGTACACATTAGTACTTAACGCCAGTTTAAAATAATTCGATGCAATACCTTTATTGCCAAGGTAACTGTGGTATTTACCTAAATAAAAGTAAGCTTCACACAACCGATCGGTGAGTTCAGCTTGGCTGGACACCCCTTCGATAAGCGAATTGAGTAAATCATTTTCACTGGCAGTACCTAAGAATAAATCCACCAACTTCACTGCCCAATGCTCTTCGTTAAGGGTCGGTCTGACAGAAAGTAAATAGGCTTTGGCATCAGCCTCATCAATATCGGCTTTAGCAAAATAGGTCCAGAGTACCCGGAAAGGATCCGTTTCATCCTTGGTTTGGAAAGTCGTTAGATCAGCAACGGCCAAATCCGAACGCCCGCCATAATAAAGTGCAATGCCACGATTTAAGAAGGCAAAATCGTATTCAGGATCGATATCCAAGGTAGAATCGAAAGCCTCGTAGGCCTGAATGAAATTCATTTGTTGGACATAATGAATGCCAATGGAATTATACACCTCAGCCATATCAGGTTTTAGCTGTAATGCTTGGGTATAATCAAACTGAGCAAGACCTGCTAGGCCGACGCTATCGTATAACATCCCCCGTTGATACAGTAATTCAGCTCTGTCTTCATCGGGAATGGATGCATTGGCTAGCACCTGATTATAACGGGCAATAGCCATTTGCGAACGGGGATTAACCGGCGCAGGTTCGGCAAGTAATAAGTTTCCCATTTCGGCTTTTTGTTCCACATGCTGAGTGCTCGAGCATCCAACGATTGAAACGGAAATGAGGGAAAAAAAAGTGAGACTAATGAGGTTTCGCATGTTAAAAATGATATTACTCGCTATGAAATAGTTGGCAAGAAAAAGCACTGTCCACCTGGACAGTTAGCGATGTCTGTCACCTTCGCTGATTTAGTATAAAAAGTAAAGCCTAAACCCACCAGAGAGATGTAATGGAAAGTAAAATAATAACACAACTTATAAATTCAGCTCAAAAAGCGCAAAAAAACGCCCATGCGCCCTACTCTGGATTTCAAGTAGGTGCCGCCGTTCTCACCGAAGATGGCAATATTTTCTGTGGTTGTAATGTTGAAAACGCCGCCTATCCACTAGGCCAATGTGCCGAGGCCACCGCCATAGGCAGTATGGTAAGCCAAGGCACAAGGACGATAAAAGCAGTGGTTATCGCCAGTCCTAATGATGAGCTGTGTTTTCCTTGTGGCGGTTGCCGACAAAAAATTGCCGAGTTTGCCGATGACGCCACGCCCATTTATTTGGTCACCTCCACTGGCGATGTGGAAAAACACACGGTGAGCGAATTATTGCCCCATGCGTTTCGCTTAAGTCATGATGATACCCGCCATAAAGTCTAACCTCGTTTAGGCTTTTTTCTTCGCCGCCATGGCATCAAGCTGTGCTTGCGTAGCCGGGGCTTGATAATTCTCTTTCCATTCACTGTAGGGCATTTTATAAATGATTTCCCTTGCCGCTTCGTAGTCAATGGCCTCGCCTTCCTCTGCCGCCGCTGCACTGTACCATTTTGCTAAGCAATTACGGCAAAAGTCCGCCAAGATCATTAAATCGATATTTTGAACCTGTTTGTTGTCATCAAGATGTTTAAGTAAACGTCTAAAAGTTGCCGCTTCAATACGGGTTTGTGTATCATCAGCCATAATTCTTCTCCAACAAAAAAGGCGCTAATGCGCCTTTTTAATCTGTACTCAACAATGAGGTTACTGTCCTAGAATAGGACGATTACTCACCTTTGTCTTCTTTCGGTGCAGGTTTTTCAAGCAATTCTTTAATGCTTAAACGCACACGATTTTGACGGTCGATTTCCATTACTTTCACGTCAACCATTTCACCTTCTTTCAGGTAATCGGTTACTTTATTTACCCGTTCGTGGGCAATCTGAGAAATATGTACCAGACCTTCTTTACCCGGTAGTACTTCTACAAAGGCACCGAAATCAACGATACGGGTAATTTTACCATGATAGGTTTTACCCACTTCAATTTCTGCAGTCACCTGCTCAATTTTGCTAATGGCAATATCGGCTTTAGCCCGTTCAGTGGCGAAGATTTTAATGGTACCGTCATCTTCAATTTCGATGTTAGTATCAGATTCTTCCGTAATTTGACGAATCATCGCGCCACCTTTACCAATCACATCGCGGATCTTATCCTGATCAATCTTCATGGTATAAATACGCGGTGCAAACTCACTGAGTTCTTCACGGTGACCGGTAATGGCTTCATCCATCACTTTAAGGATATGCAAACGGGCTTCTTTCGCTTGTTTAAGCGCAATTTGCATGATTTCTTTAGTGATACCTTCGATTTTGATGTCCATTTGTAACGCAGTAATACCATCAGTAGTACCCGCTACTTTAAAGTCCATATCACCCAGGTGATCTTCATCACCCAAGATATCGGAAAGGACGACAAAGTTCTCATCGCTTTTCACTAACCCCATGGCGATACCCGCAACCGAGGCTTTAATAGGTACACCAGCATCCATCAGCGCCAAAGACGTACCACATACAGACGCCATAGACGATGAACCATTAGACTCGGTAATTTCCGATACAACACGTACCACATACGGGAATTCTTCGTCTGAAGGCATTACCGCTTGAATACCGCGTTTTGCTAAACGTCCATGACCAATCTCACGACGCTTAGGTGAACCGATAAAGCCGGTTTCACCCACACAATACGGAGGGAAGTTATAATGCAGCATAAATTTACTGTCGCGCTTACCTTGAAGCTCGTCAATCATCTGCGCATCACGTTCCGTACCTAAAGTGGCAACAACCAGTGCTTGTGTTTCACCACGGGTAAACACAGCAGAACCGTGCGTACGGGGTAAAATACCGGTGGCAACGTCAAGAGCACGGATCATGGCAGGATCACGACCATCGATACGAGGCTTGCCATCAAGAATACGTGAACGTACCACATCACTTTCTAAATCATGAAGAAGATCTGAGGCTTCTTTAGGATCTTGCTCTGGGTTTTCTTCTAAGATTTTAGCTAAGGCTTCTTCTGTTACCGCAGTAACAGCATCTTTACGGGCCAATTTATCAGAAATTTGATAAGCCTCTGTCATTCCCGCTTCAGCCAACGCTTTCACTTTCGCTTTAAGTTCAGTGTTTTCTGCTTTTGGCTGCCAATCCCACGCTGGTGTAGCCACTTCGGCGGCAAACGCTTTAACGGCATTAACCACAGCCTGAGATTGTTCATGGCCATACATTACAGCGCCAAGCATAACGTCTTCAGGCAGAATGTTCGCTTCAGATTCAACCATCAATACCGCACTTTCTGTACCGGCAACCACTAAATCAAGCTGACTTTCTTCCTGTTCGGAATTACGGGTGTTAAGAATATACTCACCACCTGAATAACCCACACGAGCAGCGCCTACAGGACCATTAAATGGGATACCTGAAATAGCCAGTGCTGCAGAGGTACCAATCAGAGAAATGATATCAGTGGGGATTTCTGGGTTTGCAGAAAGTACAGTTACAACAACCTGTACTTCATTGAAAAACCCTTCTGGGAATAATGGGCGGATTGGACGGTCAATAAGACGAGCGATAAGAGTTTCGCCCTCAGAAGGACGTCCTTCACGCTTGAAAAAACCACCGGGGATTTTACCCGCTGCATAGGCTTTTTCTTGGTAATTAACCGTTAAAGGGAAAAAATCCTGATCAGGATTTGCATCTTTTTTACCAACTACGGTAACCATCACGGATGTATCATCCATGCTAGCAATAACTGCGGCCGTTGCCTGACGAGCGATTACGCCCGTTTCTAATGTAACAGTATGCTGTCCATACTGAAATGAATGTGTAATAGGAGTCACTATTTGTCCTTTTTCTTTAATATATATTTCGCTTTTAAACGCGGCGCATAGTATAGCCGCGAACGCTACGTATTGCCATTATGAAATACAGGGCGCATTTTCCTTTTTATCGGGATTAAACCTTTTTTCCCAAGTTAATAAAATAATAACTTGGCATTTGGCTATTTTTTCATCATATTGCAATAATAAACAGTAAGCTGTATATGTCATCATTCAGGAGATATCCGCCATGCTCGTGCTCAGATTAAACAAAGCAGGCATGCCCCAGGAGTGGATCTTACCAGAAGAAGCCGCCAAACTTTACTGTCAGGAAAAAGTCCTCTTTGAACTGGGCGAAAAATCCTTCACCTTGCGTGGAGGCTGGAATCATCGAGGCATTCAAAGCCGCCTTACCCTTTCTAGCATTATTGCCTGCGAAGGAAAAATCGCAGATCTCAGTGGCAAGGTGGCCTTGAACAACCGCTATCTTTTCCGTCGTGATAATCACCTTTGTTTGTATTGTGGTCAGACATTTAGCCCATCCCTGTTAACCCGGGATCATATCATTCCCCGCTCTCGGGGCGGTCAAGATAGATGGACGAATGTGGCCACCGCCTGTGCTCGCTGCAATCACGCCAAGGGCGCCTGCACACCGGAAGAAGCGAATATGCCGTTGTTGGCCGTCCCCTTTCGCCCCAATATTTACGAGCGCTTTTACTTGATGAACCGCCGCATCCTCGCCGATCAAATGGCCTTTTTAAGCAGCCATTTTTCTCAGCAGCGGCACTGGTATCCCAAATAAGGCCTTAGCGAGTATTGGCTTTTTGTTTCCCGCGCACTTTTTCTTCGCGTAGGATTTGTTCATGCCAAAGATCCATCCAATCATGGGATATTTTTTGTTGCAGTTCGTGGGCTTCTTCAATAGGGCAAAATAACGAAATGGTAATGCGTAATTTTGCATACTGATTTGTCTCTATCGCAATATCCGGGTCAATATCAATAAACTCAGCATCCATATGCCGTTCGATAAGGCTTTTGTAACGACCCGCAACCTCTCGAAAGTGTTCACAGTGAGCGAGGGTGCATTCACGAAATTGCGGTAACAAAGCATAAGGGTTGGTTTCTGGCTCCAACACCAAGGTGAATTGATGCAGGGTATAACGACGCAAAAAGTTAAGGTTTCTTACCGCGTGGGTTACCAGCTGGCTATTGGGAATATATAGGTGTTTACCCGTATAGTTGTAGGATTCAGGATCAACTTCCAACAAGGTGGTTTTCGCCCAGTCCATTTCAACCACTTCCCCTTGGACACTGCTCATTTGGATCCAATCGCCGACGCGAAAAGGACGCGCCCCAAGGTAATAGATAAACCCCATAAAGCATTGAATGAACTCTCGGGTTGCCAACACAATGGCGACCATAAATGCCGCGATAGAAATGGCTAAATTCTGAATTTCAGATGCCCACAGCATCATCAACAATATTAATAAAATGGCATTGCCAAGTTGCTCAATAATATTGATTGAGTGCCGTCTGTCCTCACCTGTCTTTTTACTGCGCCGTTTCAGTAAACGTAAAACCAGGCGCTTTACTGCCAAAAACGTAATCATCAAGATGGCCGACGCCACCAGTTTATACGTTTGAATAAAATCGCTGATATTTTGCCACACTAGCGCCAAATCGACGCTGACATCTGCCATCATGTTGAGGTAACTCTCGAATTAAAAAAACCGGGCAGCGTGCCCGGTTCTCTAGTATCTCAATTCGGTTTTCATTTCACAATGCCAACCACAAGCAAATTGTGTTATTTATTCACGAACTTGGCCACTACCATTCACCAGATACTTTTCAGCGGTAAGTGATTCTAAGCCCATAGGACCGTAGGCATGAAGTTTGGTCGTTGCGATTCCGATTTCTGCACCCAATCCGAGTTGACTACCATCGGAAAAACGTGACGATGCATTCACCATCACCACAGAAGCATCAACGGCGCGCTGAAACATTTGCGCTGTTTGGGCATTTTCGGTACAGATAACTTCGGTATGATTGCTACCAAATGCAACAATGTGCTCAAGGGCACCCTCGAAATCATCCACCACACGAATGGCGATTTCCAGGCCTAAGTACTCTTCACCGTACTCATCTTCTCCAATCACATCTGCGTCAGCAAAGTAACTAGCGCCTTTTTCGTTAACATGAACACGGACATTATGTTCAGCCAGCGCTTTTGCGACTTTCGGTAAGAAGTCTCCGGCGATGCCTTGATGTACCAACAAGCCTTCCAGAGCATTACATACACCGGTACGTTGGGTTTTACCGTTAAGCAACAGAGTCAAGGCTTTATCTAAATCGGCGTCTTTATCAACATACAGATGGCAAACACCTTTAAAATGCTGAATGACGGGAACCTTAGCATTCTCCGTAACATAATTGATTAACCCTTCACCACCACGGGGAATGATGACGTCAATATAGTCACGTTGTTCCATTAACTCTTGCATGAGTGCACGATCAGGATCGGGCACCACACTGATCAATTCTTTGGGTAAATTGTGCTTTTCCAATACCGCTTGTAATAAACCCGCAATGGCCAAGCTCGTATCTAAGGCTTCTTTACCACCTCTTAGGATAACGCCATTTCCCGATTTAAAACATAATGCGCCGGCATCGGCAGTCACATTGGGTCGCGCTTCATAAATCATGCAAACCACGCCCAGGGGAATGCGCATCTTTTTAATTTCAATGCCATTAGGACGGGTGCCAATCACCCGCTCCTTACCCACAGGATCGTCTAACTCAATGATGACTTCAATTCCTTCTGCCATAGCTTCGATACGGGAGTCATCTAGAATGAGGCGATCGATCATGGCATCGTCAAGCTGCGCTTCTCTTGCGCGCTCAACTTCTTTCTCGTTCACCTG
>NZ_JBAHZB010000114.1:0-660 GCF_036697315.1 Alteromonas sp. 14N.309.X.WAT.G.H12 | reverse complement strand
AAGCGCAGCCGCCATGTCTTTGAGCACCGCGTTTTTGGCTGACTCATCCAGTACGGCAAGGGTTCGTGCGGCTTGCTTTGCGTTTTTTGCTAAGGATGTAATTAAACTCATTCTTTCTCCAGGTTCGCTAAATTTTTGTTCGAAATAATCGGCCCCGTTTTCTCTTCAAACTCGGAAGCAAAGTCATCGTTTTCCTGATTGGCGATAAAGTTGAGTAAACAGCTGCTGTAATTGGAGCGCGCTTTTACTAACTTGGTACCATCATCTTTTCTAACGATAATAGTATCGCCTACGGAGAATTCACCTTTTACATCGATAATTTCTTTGCTGGTCAATGATTCTGCATTTTCTGATAACACAGATGCAAATTCACTCTCAACGATAACTTCACCCTGAGCACGGGTTGTGTGCCGCATCCAGTGTTCATTTTCTGCCATGGGTTTTTCATAAGCCGTAAAATGGGTACCTGGATTTTTGCCATTCAGTAACATATTAAATGACAATTCGGTAAAGCCGTTAATTATATACGTATCTATACCGTGGGAAACGGCTTTTTCTGCCGCTTCTATTTTTGTGCGCATACCACCGGTACCCACACCCCCTTCCACAGCGCCACCGGCCATCGCATAAATCTCTTCATCAATGGTATCTATCCGAGAC
>NZ_JBAHZB010000113.1:0-10977 GCF_036697315.1 Alteromonas sp. 14N.309.X.WAT.G.H12 | reverse complement strand
CCTTAATACTCATGCAGTACGTAAAGTCATGCTATACCTCTTATTTGATGATGGTGACAGACTAGGCCCTGCCGCCCGTACGTTTATCGGAGAATTACGCCATCAAACAATGCATCTGCCTTCGGCCAACGGCATCGCTATCGCTCCCTTATCCTAAGGGAAAATAATTTACCCTATTGATGGCAGGCAAAACGTTGCTTGCCATCAACTTACAAGGTATAACTGGTTCTACCCAATAAAAATTATAAAAATAAAGGGCCGGTTTTGCCGTTACCGACTACACTTCATAGCCACAAACCATCACCATGCGCATTGGAAATATTCCCTTCTGCGATGAATGCAACGAAGATTTTCCAAGCAGGTTACTATGCCTCATAAAGTGATCCTACAGCACAGTAAAGCCAGTCTAAGAAAACGACTTATGCTGGCTACCGTTAGTTTGTCTTTTATTCTTATTAGTACCCTTTGTATTGTTGGTCACAGTATTTTATTGGAGATGGAGCAAGCCTTCGAAAAAGACACCTTTGACCGTCACAGCACATATGTTCTTTCAACGTTACCCCATATTGACTCCGCGTCTGATATCTTTATGCCGCCGGATGTGGTTGCTATCAGTATCGGTAATGAGCCACAATTTGGGGCCTCGAAAACACCCCTTTCCACCTTAATTCCTATTGCCATTTCCACAAACAATGGGCAGTTTTTTACCGTAAACCATCAACGCTATTATGTTCAAAAACACAGCCTTGAACGACAACAAGAACCGCTAATTATTATCTGGAAAGCCCGCGAACTCTCCGGTGTTTCGGCAAAAATTATCAATCAGTTGACGCTGGCCGGCTTGATCCTTTTCGGCCTTGCTGTTTGGATCGCCTTAATGATGTCAGCGTTTATTGTGAAACGCTTTGAACAAGCTAATCAAACACTGCAAGAATTAGCATTACAAGATCCTCTGACCCATCTTCATAACCGCGTGGCCCTGCTGGCCAGCAAGCATTTCACCGTGTCCCATGGCGCGCTGTTTTTTTTAGACCTCGACCGGTTTAGAGATATCAATGACGCGTTGGGACATGAAATGGGCGATCGCATGCTATTGTCCTTTGCCCAACGATTAAAAACCTTGGCCGGTCCCACCGCCCATACCTATCGCTACCGCAGTGACGAGTTTGTCATTTGGCAACCGGATATCGCCCAAGAAGACGTACTCAGCTACGCATTCAGGCTGCTGTATGACTGCCGAGAGCCCCTACAAATAGGCAACAGTGCATTTGAAATAGGCTGTAGTATTGGTATTGCCTGCCTTCCTGAGCATGGACACCGACCCGAGATGCTCCTTCGCAATGCGGAAAATGCCATGCACCGCGCCAAGAAACTTCGCTTAGGTGTACAGATGTACAACGAGCGCCTCGCCTATAACAGTACCATCAAGGTCACGCTTCGCAGTCAACTGCGTTCCGCACTACAAAATCAGGAATTTATTCTTTATTACCAACCCAAGGCCGAAATAACCAGTGGCCGTTTATTGGGTGTGGAAGCCATTGTTCGTTGGCAACATCCCGATGAAGGCCTGTTATCGCCGGGACTATTTATTGATCTGATTGAACAAAGCGGCATTGTTCACGCATTTACCCGCTACACCATCGAACAAGCGGTAAAACAAATACAGACCTGGTCATCGGAAGGTTACGCTTTACCGGTGTCCGTTAATCTGTCGGCGTATAATTTGATGGACAACGAATTCATTCCGTTTATTAAACATTGCATAGAAACCTCCGGCATCGATCCCGGCTTACTCGAATTTGAGCTTACCGAAAGCGCAACCATGGTTGATATTGCGGTAAGTAAACGGGTATTGGCGGCCTTTAGGGAAATGGGCATAAAAACCTCCATTGACGATTTTGGTACCGGCATGAGTTCCTTTGCCTATCTTCGTGAACTCAATATCAACACGGTGAAATTAGATCAGTCTTTTATTCGCGATCTTGAGCCGGATAACCGCACCGCAAAAATAATCGAAGGCATTGTGTCTTTGTGCAGAAGTTTAGACATTGAGGTCATTGCGGAAGGCGTAGAAACCGATGTCCATGCCCAACTACTCGTCACCCTTGATTGCCACTTTGCCCAGGGATACCTCTTTGGTAAACCCATGCCCGCATCGGATATCACTTTGCTAATACAAACAGCTAAACACTCACAGAATCGATTGTCTCACTAAGGACGTGATAGCCCCAAAAAAAACCGGGGTAGGTTTCCTTATTGGCGTTTAATTCGCTGCCATTTTCGAGTGATCTTAACCCTGTTTATTGTTGTAATAGGTACATCGAAATAAAACTAATAAAAAGGAACACGCTGTGCTAACAGTTTTACTGGTTGATGATGATCCTGAGTTTTCAGAAGTGGCATGTACCATTATCGAATTTTTGGGCCATGAGGTGTTAACTGCCTGCAACCTTGCAGAAGCCAGAGAATGGTTAACAAAAGAAACCTTTGATCATGTACTGCTAGACTTTATGTTACCGGATGGTAGCGGTGCACACCTGTTTGAAGAATTAAATGAACTGCCAAAACAGCCGCGCATCACCTTAATTACCGGGCACCCATCGGTAAAAAGTATTATCAAGGGCTTATGTGGTCCGAACATCGATTATCTGGTTAAACCCATTCAGCGGGAAGATATCGAAGCGGTTTTATCGACCAAAAAAAAGCCTTCCCCCACCCCGGAACCAAAAATAAAAAAGCATTTTGGTCATTTAATTGGTGAATCAGCCTCCATGGCCGAACTGTACAAGTTAATCTCCCGGGTGAGCCGAACCAAGGCCAATGTGATGTTACTTGGGGAAAGTGGCGCCGGCAAAGAAGTGGTTGCGGCTGCCATTCATGCCGCTTCACAAAGTGATGGTCCGTATATCGCCACTAATTGCGGCGCATTTTCAAAAGAACTTATTGGCAGTGAATTATTTGGCCATGAAAAAGGCGCCTTTACCGGTGCGGTAGGTAAAAAAGAAGGGGTTTTTGAACAAGCCGAAGGCGGTACCCTGTTTCTTGATGAAATCACCGAAATGCCCATCGACATGCAACCGAATCTGTTACGGGTTTTAGAAAACAAAGTGGTGATCCGTTTAGGCGGAACAAAAACCATCCCAGTGAACTGCCGGGTTGTATCAGCAACGAACCGTAAGATGGAAGAGATCGCCGAGAGTAAAGTATTGCGCGAAGATATTTACTTTCGACTGGCGGTTTTTCCCATCACCATCCCGCCTCTTAGAGAACGGCGAGAAGACATCGCCCTACTAGCGACCTATTTTGTGGATGAATTTAACAAAGATAACGGCACCCATTTTAAATGGGAAGAATCTCAGCTCGACACCCTCACCGCCTATGACTGGCCTGGCAATGTGAGAGAGTTACGCCACTTTGTCCATCGTGCCGGGATAATGAGTGATCCAGAGAGTAGCGAGATTGAATTACCTAAAACCATTGAATCTCCCTTTGCCAAAAAGCAATCAACCACATCGTCTCTTGCTGCGGGGCGCACCATCGAAGATGTGGAAAAAGAACTCATATACGCCACGCTAGAGAAGGTAAACGGAAACAAAACCCTGGCCGCTGAAATGCTGGGGATCAGTACCAAAACCTTATATAACCGACTTCATGCATACGGTGATCTGAGTAAAGATGACAGCTAGGGAGCAGGAAAAATGAACGAAGACGAGTTAGCTGATATTGCCAAATGGGTACACGATGCCCGTAAGCCGTTAAATCGCATATCCATGCAAGCGGAAATGGTGAAAATGGCCTTAAACGGTGAGATCCCAATTGAAAAAGCCACGCTGGCACTAGATAAAATTATCCATAGTACAAAAGACTGTAGTCAAACCCTTACCCACATGATGGAAGCGATCGGTGGGAGCAGTGCGGAATAAATAGCATGTTAAATAAACTTATTCAGTCGTTTTACAGTTGGATTGCACTGGTTATTGTTGTGCTTGTGGTGATCACAGGTAACGCGTTTTACGTTATCAATACCCTCGATGAGCTCACATCGCTAGAAGCCCGTCTGTTTGCCACAAACCGGGTCATTAACGTCACCAACCAACTTCATATGGCGGTACTCAGAGCAGAATCAGGACAACGGGGATATTTACTCACCCAGGATGAAGCCTACTTAGACGATTACACCACTACCTTGAATAAGTTAAATCAACTTATCGAAGACGTTGAAATGGCGGCGCTTACCTCAGAGCAGCCCGATCAAGACAGTAATATCGATGAGTTATTGCGCTTAACCAAAGCCAAAGTCAATGGCCTGATCAAAACCGTGGAACTGACCAAAAATGGCGATTATAAAGCTGCGCTGGCTATTGTGAATACCGACGTGGATCTGAGTTTGTACGATCAGTTTGAAAAGCGCTATAAACTGGTCGCCAGTTCTGAAAAAGAGATGCAGCAGACCCATCTAAGCAATCTCATGAAGTTACGCAAAGATTCTGTGAACACCCTGATCATCTCTGGGGCAACCACAGGCTTATTGGTGTTAACCATTATGTTTTTACTCAAAATGAATGTACGGGAAAACATGCGTCACCAAGAAGCCTTAGAAGAATATAATGAAGAATTAGAAGATAAAATTTCCGAGCGTACCCAAGAACTAAGAATATTCGCCGATGAGCTTTCACGAAGTAATCGAGAGTTAGAAGATTTTGCTTTTGTTGCCTCCCATGATCTGCAAGAACCCTTACGCAAGATCCGGGCATTCGGTAACCGGTTAGAAGCCGGTTACGAGGAAGTCATGGATGAACGAGGTAAGGACTTTCTCAAACGCATGCTCAATGCCGCCGAGCGTATGTCAATGTTAATTAGTGACTTACTGGCATTTTCCCGGGTATCTACCCGAGGTAAAGACTTCGAACAGGTGTCATTAAATAGCATTATGGAGAATATTTGCAGCGACCTGGAAATTGCCATTGAAGAAAGTCACGCCGCCATTCAGGTCGATGATTTACCTTCACTAAAATGTGATAAATCCCAGCTCGAACAACTTCTGCTTAACTTACTTTCCAATGCCCTAAAGTTTCGCCACGAAGACAAACCACCAGTGATCCATGTTGGCGTTAGAGCCCCCACCGAGGAAGAATTATCCACTATCTTGGTTAGAGACAGTTTTGACTGGGTCGCCATTACCGTAGAAGATAATGGTATTGGTTTTGAACAATCTTTTGCAGAGAAAATTTTTGCGCCCTTTCAACGGCTCCATGGACGTTCCGCCTATAAAGGCACCGGCATCGGCCTAGCCGTGTGCCGACGTATTGTGGAACGACACAATGGACAAATTAATGCATTTAGTGAACCGGGCAAAGGGGCACGGTTTGTGATTATCATACCGGTAAATGGCGAACCGTTTGCCACCCACAATGAAGGAATTGTCAGTAATGTCTCTTAAAAACGCCACGCCCATAAACATCCTCATGGCCGATGATGATGAAGATGATCGATTGCTTACCCTCGATGCCCTTAAGGAAAGTCGGGTATTAAATAATTTGTACTGCGTTGAAGATGGCGTGGAGTTGCTCGCTTTTTTACGTCAGGAAGGCAAGTACAGCGATCCCCAAACCGCCCCTCGCCCCAGTCTTATTTTGTTAGATTTGAATATGCCCCGCAAAGATGGGCGAGAAGCCCTGCAGGAAATAAAGGCTGATCCGTCATTACGAGGCATACCCGTTGTGATCCTAACCACCTCAAAAGAAGAAGAAGATATGTTAAGGGGTTACGATTTAGGGTGTGCGTCTTATATTACCAAGCCGGTCAATTTTGAAGGTCTGGTAGACTTGATGCGTGCACTGGGTCGCTATTGGATTGAGTTTGTCGAATTACCACACGATTAGTGGTTAAAAAGGGGTTACTGTGGCTGAGGTCATCCGTGTATTACTGGTAGAAGATGACGAAGATGATTATTTTCTTACTGCCGACTATATGTCCCAGTGCCCGGAGCCCCGGTTTCACATAACCTGGGTAACCAATGGTCAAGAAGCCATCGAGGTTCTGCAAAAGAAAACCTTCGACATTTGTTTACTCGATTACATCTTAGGGGCAGAAAATGCCCTCGATGTGTTAGCCTCATTTAAACAAGCCCGTATCACGGTGCCTGTGGTGATCCTCACGGGTCAATCCGACAATCAAGTGGATGAAATGGTCATGCGCGCCGGCGCAGCCGATTACCTCACCAAAAGTGAAATTGAATCTCCCCGCTTCATGCGCACCATGCGTTATGCCATGGTACGTCGGGAGATGGAAAATGAACGCATTGAAAGACACAAAATAGAGCAACAAAACAAAGCCAAAGATAAGTTTTTGGCCCATTTAGGGCACGAACTGCGCACCCCTCTCACCTCGATTCTTGGCTATACCGAACTCCTTCTCGATGATGAAGAAAATCACCAGATGAGCCAGGAGTTGTCCATCATTCATTCTAACGGCAAACACTTACTTAGCTTATTGAATGATTTGCTGGACATGTCCAGGATCATGGCAAATAAACTTGAATTGGCTCCTCAAGAAATCAACTTAAGTGCATTTATGACCGATGTACACTCGTTGATGAACCTCGCCGCTAAGGACAAAGGCTTGTCCATGGCCATTAGCTCAGAAACCAAGGTACCGGTATCCATTAACGCAGACCCTACCCGCTTACGACAAATTTTAATTAACTTGATCAGTAATGCAGTGAAATTTACCGATTCCGGGTTAATTACGGTCACCGTGGAAACTCTGCCTGTCCGCCCATTAGATGGTAAAGAGCTGTTGCTGTTTCGGGTAAAAGATTCGGGTATCGGTATGCCACCAGACAAGCTCGATGCGGTCTTTCATCCCTTTGAACAAATTGAAGATGTGATGCGAGCCAATCACGGTGGTGCCGGACTCGGCTTAGCCATATGCCGGGAATTGGTTTATAAAATGGGCGGAACCATTGATGTAGAGTCCGAGGTGGGCAAAGGCAGTGTTTTTTCCTTTACCCTTGATCCAGGAGAAATTCGTGACCAGCCCAGAGAATTTTTAAGCCTCGCCGCACCGAGTGTAAGTCACCATCACAAGCGTAATCTTCACGTGACAGGACGAGTACTCATTGTGGATGATTTGCGGGAACTACGGCGTCTCACCGGCTATATGGTCAGTCAATGCCATGCATCGGTGTGTTATGCCGAAAACGGTGTCAAGGCCCTTGAGGCCGTATTAGAAGCCGAACGTGCAGGTAAACCTTTCCATCTGGTACTCATGGATATCCACATGCCGGTAATGAACGGTATTGAAGCATTAAGCGCCATGCGTGAACGCCGCTGCAATGTGGCTGTGGTAGCCATCACCGCCGCCAGTAGAAAAGGGCTGCGCCAATCTCTCCTCGATGAAGGTTTCGATGATGTGTTAGGTAAACCCATCGACAAACCGGCCTTGTTAAAAGTGCTCGACAAGTACCTAATTACCACACCTAACCTTGCACAAAATCACGATAGAACAAATGGCGCCACCACAAAACATACGCCAGTAAAAGCCCCCAACGAAAATGACAACGTCAGTAAAAAAAGCGTGTTGCTGGTAGAAGATGATCATGATGCCGCCGAATTAATGGCACTCCTGCTCAATCACCTTGGTCATGACGTGACCATTGCCCATAACGGCCAAGAAGCCAAAAATATGGCAGAAAACCACGTATTTGATGCCGCGTTACTGGATTTATCCTTGCCGGATATGGGCGGCCTTACCCTCGCCGCGCAGCTGCAAAGTCAATCATCAACGCTGCCTATCTACATTGTAAGCGGGCGAGAGCCCAATGTAGACGAAATCGGTGATGTCACCTTAAGCGGAACACTGTTAAAACCGGTGAATAAAAAAGATCTGGCCGCCCTTTTTACCGCCTAAGTGTTGGCACACAGGCTAAACCATCTGCTTTTATCCTGTCGGTCTCTGCAAATATTACAATAGCTTTGTAATAAAATGGGTATCCTCTTGATGAAATCCACTTTTAAGATGGATTTATCCTAATAAATTCATAGATATAGAAAAACATCTTAGTTGGTATTGTAGTTGCACTACTTACTCTGAATTCATTGAGTAAGGAGATTTTTATCATGGCTACAACCACTGCCTCACCCAAAACCCGAACCACAGATACATCAGCGAGCGAAACCACTCACCCGTATACAGATAAAGCCCAGGAAACCTTGCATTCTTCCGTGGATAAGCTCGCCAGCTCTGCAGCCAAAGCGGAAGAAAATTTACGTGCAAGTGCAGCCGATTCTGCGGAGAATATGGCCGAGCGCAAAGCCCAATTAGATGCAAAATGGAAGCGTTCTGGCGTACGTAAATATGCCATTGAAAACCCCATTGCCACTGCGGGTATCGCCTTTGCAGCCGGCATGTTGGTAACGTCTTTATTACGTAAGAAATAAGTTATGACGTCGCTAAATGAAACGCCAGACAGGGTAAATCCAAAGAGCGATGACAACACAAACAGCCCGGCCAGTGATACTGGCCGGGCTGATTCTGATTATGGGCAGGAACCGTCCTTAGAGGAAGTTCTACAAAGTGCCAAATTTGCTTTTGGACAAAAGCAATCTGAAGTTGCTGCACTGTCAGAATGGATCGGTTGTGAAGTTAAACTGGCGCAAAAATCGCTTATAATTATGAGCCTGGCCACACTGGGCGCCTTTGTATTTGCTTGTTTCTGCTGGTTGGTGATTAATCTTGCTATCGCCATTGGCTTTCACAAAGCCGGATTACATTTTAGTCTCATTGCGCTGATCACATTTATGCTTAATCTGGTTGCGGCCTTCGGTGCATTTAGTCTTGCCCGCAATGCGTATCAACATGTCACACTCATGCCCACACTACGGGTTATCCTAGCCCAATTCGGTATAAAGGCCCAAAATGAGGATTAACCATGCAGCTACTTTTGAAAAAAGAACAGCAAAACAGAGATAAAGCGAAAGAAAAATTCATTATTGCGCAAAGAAGAAGTGACTATGCCCTTGAGCATGTTAAATTAAAGACTCGGCTACTGATTGCCAGACCCGCCGCACTATGTGCATTTTTTGCAGCCGGCGCAGTGAAAGGGGCCACCAGTAGCCATCCTAAGTCGAAGCGTTCACAAGCGTTAATTACCTTTGCGCGCACGGCATTTTTCAATTTTATTGGCTAGGATTCGTTATATGGATACGTCTTTGCTTCAATCTCGTCTTCGCCACGGGTTAATCGGTTTGGCTGCTGCTTCATCGATACTACTCACTGGGTGCGTCAATACACCCAGTCAAGAACCAACCCCTTATCAGCCAGCATTTCAGCATGATGGGTACGGCTATTCCTCTGTGCAACTTTCAGATACTGAATATCGCATCATGTTTAGAGCCACTCAAAACACAGATGCCTCTATGGTGCAGGAATATACCCTGCGTCGTGCTGCTCAAATTGCCCAACAACAGAGCTTTACCTGGGTAACCATTGCTAAAACCGATGTAGAACGTAAAGACACCTTGGGGCAACACCCGGAAAAAGCGAAAAAAGGCGATATTGACGCGAAGTACATCAACGCACAACAAAACTCACAATGTTCCATGTCAGGATGTGAAGAAATCGCTGATCCCTTCCCCAATAACCGCACCATGACCCTCAAAAAAGAGGTCATGAAAGATGTGTACTACTCTATTTTGGTACGTATGTCAGACGCATCAAGTCGTCCTGATCCCGATGCGTTCTCAGTCTCAGCCCTTTTAGCACCGCGTCCAGAATAAATCGGGGCAAAACCCCGACCCTTTCTCTTTTACAATTAGCTCTGTAATAACGGCGACCCCAAAAGGCTCGCCGCACACCCCGTCTCACCAAAGCTTTCATAGATAGCAAAAAGCCAATTAAATACAACAGCTTAAAAAAGTAGTAATAGGAGCGTGAACTTGGCCCACCATGTGCAATTTATCAAGCGTGTGTTTTGAGTTTTCCATGTAACGATGTGAGGAAGAAACTACAATGTCATCACGCTATCAAGTAATTACAATGCTGTCAGAAATGTGCAATGTGCTAAACGATGGATTCATTTTTTATCAACAAGGCATCACCCGCACATCTTATGACCGGGTTAGAGCTATGTGCACTCGTATGGTTGAAGAAAAGCGGCAAGCTATGGTGGATCTCACGGCCTTTATTTCCCCTGCAAGCGCCAAAATTGAAACAAGGTTACCGTGGGGAGAGAAGATAAAAACAGATTATCAGGCACTGCAAGACGCCCTTGCCCAAGAAAAGGAAGCCGTACTGTCGAAACGGCTCAATGACATAGAAAATCAGATCTTACAACGTTTCGATGAAATGTTAGATGCTAAGATCACTAACGAATGCGCTCAGGTATTACGAAAAATTCGTACGCGGATGCTTCAATGCCACGACGAATTAACCTTGCTGATGAAACAACTCTCCGCCTAACCTCATTTGATTGGCAAACAGTCACAGGCGATAAACATCGGATTAGTTATTCTTTAATGTTCATTGTGTTAGCGTGTTCAACCCAATCAAGAGTGCGGGTTTGCTCGTCCAACGTCCCCTTGGCATCCTCTAAAAACATCTGGCAAAAATAGTCGACACACTGAAAGGTGTCTCTGTATTTTTTCAGCTGTATTTCCATTTCGTGCATCGCATTGGAAAATTCAGAGTTGGATTTAGATAACTCATAATCACATTTAAGATAAGCACACAACACATCAGCCGCTTTTGCTAGTGCCACATGGATATCTTCTTTGTCTTGCTCTATCAGCGGTTGATAGCGCTGCCGCAGCGGTTCTGGCAACGTTTGCAGTAGCATGGCTTCAAACCGACGCTCAAGCTTTTTAATGGCCTGGGTCGTTTCCGGATCATGGTACTTGACCGGGCTGGGAATATCGCTCATTCCTGCAATTTCACTCCCTTCGTGAAAAATTGCCATGGATGCCACCCGATCAGGGT
>NZ_JBAHZB010000112.1:0-11020 GCF_036697315.1 Alteromonas sp. 14N.309.X.WAT.G.H12 | reverse complement strand
GATTAAGGGTGCCCACAATACCAAAATCAATGGCGATATAGCGGGGGTTTTCAGGATGCTCCGTGGACACGAAGATATTGCCAGGATGCATATCAGCGTGAAAAAAACTGTCTCTGAAGACCTGGGTGAAAAACACTTCCACGCCCCGTTCGGCCAATAATTTCATATTGGTGTTTTGTGCAAACAGGGCGTCTAAATTGGCGATGGGAATGCCGTATATACGCTCCATGACCAGCACATCTCGGCGACAATAGTCACTGTAGATTTCCGGCACATACAAACTGTCGGAATTGTCGAAGTTACGACGCAGCTGCATACCGTTGGCAGATTCTCTTAATAGATCCAGTTCATCCACCAAGGTTTTTTGATATTCGGTGACCACTTCTTCAGGACGTAACCGTTTACCATCAGGTAACCACTTTTGCAGCACGCCAGCTAAGGTAAAAAGCAATTCCATATCTGCATCAATGGTTTTTCGAATGCCGGGGCGTAACACTTTGACCACCACCGCCTTACCGTTACTTTTTAAGCGCGCAGCATGCACCTGGGCAATCGATGCCGACGCCAGCGGTGTTTCATCGAATTCACTGAATATCACATCTAAGGACGGAATATTCAGACTCTTAAGCACAATCTCTTTCGCCGCTGCACTGGAAAAGGGCGCAACCTTATCCTGTAGGCGAGCCAGCTCGTTGGCAATATCGTGAGATAACAGATCCCGGCGAGTAGAGAGCATTTGCCCAAACTTAATGAAGACTGGGCCAAGGGATTGTAACGCAAGGGTAATACGTTCGCCCGGCGATTTGTCTTTGTGCTGATTAGGGATCCAAAAGATCAGTTTACGCATGGCGCAGGCGTACCAAGGCAGCCAACGAGAAGGAATAAGTTCATCTAAACCGTGCTGTAACATGATTTTATTGATGAAGTACAATCGGCCTATGCGCATGGAGTGATTCCGGATTAATCTGATTCTTGATGGGAATGAAAGGTCGCTTCAAGGTGCGCTAAACGGGCAGCAAAACGGTCGGTGTCGTCCCGTAAGTCCGATACCTCATCGGCAAAGTGGGCCAATGCTAAAGAAGGAACGCCAATCTGCTTTTCTTCTGTTAACCCATTGCGTAAACCGGCTTTAATGTTATCAGCCAGCGTATCTAAGCGATTCTTTACCGAAGCTGCGGTGGCAAAAAGCTGATTGGCGGCAATATCGCCGGTATAGCGAGAAACCAGTTCTTCGTAGTCGATATCTAACCCCTGAAACAGCTGGCTGGCCTGTTGGGCGATGCCAAGATCCCCTTCAACAGAGAGCTTCCCTTCTTGGATCAGGGCCGTAAGGCGACTGGTTTTTTGTAATTCGGGCAGAATATCCAACGCCACCTTCACACAGCAACTTTGACTATCGAGTTGTTTTACCACTTCATCATACGCTTGCTGCTCTACCAGCATGTCAATACGCTGAGAAAACACCAAGGAAAATGCCATGGGCGTACCGGCTATAAACACATAGAGGCGTTTATCCGCAAGGGGCCGCAAGCGCTCCACGCTTTGGGGGTCTAAAAAAACATATCGGTTGATCACCGTTTCTGACAGTGCCGTTAGCAAAGCCGTTGCAGGCATTAGAATTTGAATCCTCGATGTAGTGCCACAATTCCGCCCGTCAAATTTTGATAATCACATTGTTCAAAACCCGACTGCTCAAACATCCCTTTCAGTGTTTCCTGATCGGGGTGCATACGAATACTTTCAGCCAAGTACTGATAACTTTCAGCATCGTTGGCCACCAACTGCCCCATTTTAGGCAATATGTGGAAAGAATAAATGTCATACACCTTGCTGAGGGGTTCAGAGATCGGTTTGGAAAATTCCAACACCAACAAACGACCGCCCGGTTTAAGCACCCGAAAGATAGAGTCCAGCGCGTTCTGTTTTTCCGTTACATTGCGTAATCCAAACGCCATGGTAACCACATCGAAGGTATTGTCTGGGAACGGCAAGGCTTCGGCATCGGCTTGGACATAATCGATGTTCGACACCAATCCTTTATCGCGGAGTTTGTCCCGCCCCACTTTCAGCATGGCATGATTGATATCGGCCAATGTTACCGAGCCCGTACTGCCCACAAGACGAGAAAATTTTGCGGTTAAATCCCCCGTGCCACCGGCGATATCCAATACCTTATGCCCAGCACGCACACCGGAACAATCGATGGTGTGTCGTTTCCATAAACGGTGAATGCCCATGGACATCAAGTCATTCATCACATCGTATTTGGCCGCCACGGAATCGAAGACATTTTCCACCAGTGAGGCTTTTTGGGTTTTATCGACCTGTTTAAAACCAAAGTGGGTGGTGCTGTCATTGTTTTCGGCAGAAGATGTGGGGGGTAAAGGCGAAGCCTGGTTATCGCTCATGACAATCCTGAAGTTCTTAAATCTAATAAACAGAAGTGTAACCAAATCCGGCGGTGAGCAACAGCGCTTTACCGCCTAATGATTGAAATAAAACTTATTTTCTTAAGACAAACTGTGACGTTCGTTAGGCCCCCAACTCAACGATACAATTTGACTGATTTGTTGCAGTGAAAGCCCGCTTTGCTGTTGCCAGGTGGCAAAACACGCGTTGGCGGCGTGTAACGAACGCTGGCTGCTCAAGGTGCCCTCGATGAGATTGTGCTTTCGCAAATAATCTTCGGTGTCTTGGGACAACAAAAAAGTATCGACGCCGAGGGCTCTTAACATGTAAGGCCCGGTATTCCCGCCTAACCGCGCCCCGTGTTTTTTCAAATAACGCCATAGCTCCGTAATTTCATGGCCGCCAAACCCCGCCACAAAGGCGCCGAAACTGCCATAGCGCTGACGTACATCTTGGATCATGAGCGCATTGTCACGTACCGTCATCACTTTCTTGTAATTGCGTATAATGCGCTTATCACTGGCCTTTTGTTCAAACATTTCATCGGGCATCAACAAGATTTTCTCAATCTCGAAGCCAAAAAATGCCTCTTCAAACTGCGGCCATTTATTTTCCACAACCCGCCAAACAAACCCCGACTGAAATACCTTTTTTGTCATCGCCGATAAGAATCGGTCATCCGGTATCGCCTTTACCTCACTTGAGGTTAAGGGCTTGCTTAACAAGGACGTAAGGGCTTCTTCTGAGCCCTTACGTTTTACTGCTCTGGCATAGATATCCGAAAACGTCTCTGGTGCCATTACACCCGGATTCCCGAGTGACGCAACAGCGCATCAACCTGTGGCTCTCGACCTCTAAAGGCCACAAACAATTCCATGGGCGGTTTGCTGCCCCCTTTTTCCAATACGTTCTGTAAGAAGGCTTTCCCGGTGTCTCGGTTAAAAATACCGTCTTCTTCAAATTTGCTAAAGGCATCTGCTGATAACACTTCGGCCCATTTGTAGCTGTAGTAACCCGCCGCATAACCACCAGCAAAAATATGCCCAAAACTGTGCTGAAAACGGTTAAAAGACGGAGGTGTCACCACCGCGACCTTTTCTCTTACTTCGTTTAGCACCGCCTGCACATCCACATCTTTACCATTGTGTTGATGCAGCATAAAGTCGAACATACTGAACTCAAGCTGACGCACCATTTGCATCGCCGAATGGTAATCCCGTGCAGCTAACATTTTGTCGAGTAAATCATTTGGCAAAGGATCACCGGTTTCATAGTGACCGGAGATAAAGGTTAAGGCTTCTTCTTCCCAACACCAGTTTTCTAAAAACTGACTGGGCAGTTCCACCGCATCCCATGGCACACCATTGATGCCCGAGACCCCGGCTACCGACATTTTCGTGAGCATATGGTGCAAACCATGCCCAAATTCATGAAACAGCGTTACCACTTCATCATGGGTAAATAAAGCCGGTGTATCGCCTACTGGCGCATTGAAATTACAGGTTAAATAGGCAACGGGAAGTTGTATTTCGCCATTAGGCAATTTCCGGCGTACCCGGCACTCATCCATCCACGCGCCACCCCGTTTTTTAGCTCGCGCATAAAGATCAAGGTAGAAACTGCCACGCAAAGCATCCGCATCGTCAGTAATGGTGAAATAACGCACGTCTTTATGCCAGACATCCACTCCAGGTTGCTCGACAATTTTAAGCCCGTACAAGCGATGAACCACTTCAAACAAACCATGTAAGACTTTTTCTTCAGGAAAATACGGCCGCAACATTTCATCAGAAATGGTGTATTTTTCCTGCTTTAACTTTTCGCTGTAATAAGGCAAGTCCCAGGCATTGAGCTGCTCTTTGCCGAAACGCTCCTTAGCAAAGGCTTTCACTTCCTCTAATTCTTGCTGCGCTTGAGGACGGGACTTTTCTGCCAAATCTTCTAAAAAGCCCAACACCTGTTCGGTGGAGTTGGCCATTTTTGTTGCCAGTGATTTTTGTGCATAGCTTTCAAAACCTAACAACGCCGCAATTTCACTACGTAGTGCTAAGGTTTCCTGAATAATAGCGGTGTTATCCCACTGCCCTGCATTGGGCCCTTGATCAGAAGCCCGGGTTGAATAGGCCCGATACATTTCTTCCCGCAGCTCATCGCTATCCGCGTACATCATCACCGGCAAATAGGACGGAATATCCAGAGTAAATACCCATCCTTGCAGATCTTTTTGATGCGCCGCTTGTGCTGCCGCCGCTCGTGCAGATTCAGGCAACCCGCTTAACTGTGCTTCGTCGGTAACATGTTTAGTGAACGCCATAGTGGCATCCATCACATTGTTGCTGAAGGTAGAGGCCAGTTCACTTAAACGGGACTGAATTTCAGCAAAACGCTTTTTGTCTTTGCCCGATAAGGCGACACCGGATAATTTAAAATCACGCAGGGTGTTTTCAATGAGTTTTTGACTTTGCTCATCAAGACGGGCAAATTCATCGCTCTTGCTTAATGCGGTGTAGGCATTAAATAACCCTTCGTGTTGCCCCACCCAGGTGCCGTATTCCGACAACAGCGGCAAACAGCTATCATGGGCTTCTCGCAGGGCATCGCTACTGACCACAGAATTCATATGGGATACTGGCGACCACATTTTGCTTAACCTGTCATCAGCGTCTTCAATTCTTTCTACCACATTTTGGTAGCTATAATCTGCGGATGCGACAACGTCTTCGATAGTCGCCTTGCAATGGGCAATGGCTTTTTCTACCGCTGGTTTAATATCTTGGGGTTGAATACCGGAAAAAAGAGGTAACCCGTCAACTTGCTCAATGGCAGGTGCTGTCATAATGATCTCGCTTACTTATTGAAGTTATGTACTTGAATGTAGGGATCACCGGCGACAAAAACAAGCGGGCTTAGTACATTGATCCTATGTGCAGTGAAATTCTCCACGGCCTGTTTGATGCTGGCCATCCCGTAAAACATCGGCTACAGCACGCCAACTGACAACGATTACGACTACACTAAGACAACGGAACACCCCCATACACACTGTTTGTTCTAATTACAAAATCAGCAGGTTCGCTTTTTTAAATTTGGCGATGCTGGTCATTCCGTGCAAGAATATTTTTTTTCACAAGTGGCACATTAACTATGAACGAGTTTGACTATATCTGTATTGGCGGCGGCAGTGGTGGTATCGCCTCGGCGAACAGAGCGGCCAGATACGGCAAAAAAGTAGCGCTGATCGAAGGCGGAGATATTGGTGGCACCTGCGTGAATGTAGGTTGTGTACCGAAAAAAGCCATGTGGTTTGGCGCCAATATCGCAGAAGCCATTCATAAATACGGTGAAGACTACGGCTTTGATGTAACGGTGAATAACTTTAGCTGGGAAGTGTTGGTGGCAAATCGCCAAGCTTACATTCAGCGCATTCATGCTTCCTACGATAAAGTACTGGCAAAACACGATGTGACCTGGATAAAAGGGTATGCCCGGTTTATCGATGATCACACCTTAGAAATCAATGGTGAAAAATACACCGCGCCCCATATTACTATAGCCACCGGCGGACGCCCGCGTATTCCCGATATTCCCGGCGCACAATATGGTATCGACTCTGACGGCTTTTTTGCCCTTAGCACCCAACCTGCGCGGGCCGTGGTAGTCGGTGCCGGGTATATTGGTGTGGAACTGGCTGGCGTACTACACAGCTTAGGTACAAAAACCGATCTTATTATTCGCCACGCCACGCCGTTGCGCCATTTCGACCCTCTGATTGCACAAACCCTGACCGAAATCATCGATGAAGAAGGCCCCACACTGCACAAGCAATCGGGTGTAAAACAAATCGAAAAGGAAAAGGACGGCAGTCTCACTGTTACCTTAACCACCGGTGAAGTACTCCACACCGATGTATTAATCTGGGCTATCGGTCGCGATCCTTCCAGCGACAAGATTGGATTGGAAAACACCGGAGTGAACATTAACGAAAGCGGCTATATTTCCGTCGATAAATACCAAAATACCGATGTCCCCGGCGTTTATGCCGTAGGTGACGTCACCGGCCATGCGGAGTTAACTCCGGTTGCGATAAAAGCGGGCCGACTACTCAGCGAACGGTTATTTAATGGCAAAGATGGCGCCCATTTGGATTACCAGCAAATTCCTACTGTTGTCTTTAGCCACCCGCCCATTGGCACCATTGGGCTCACAGAGCCTGAAGCCGAAGAAAAATACGGGAAAGACAATATTACGGTTTATACCTCGTCCTTTGCCGCCATGTATACCGCGGTTACCCGCCATCGTCAGGCCACCAAGATGAAACTCATCTGTGCCGGCAGTGATGAAAAAGTGGTGGGGTTACACGGTATCGGTATGGGAATGGATGAAATCCTTCAAGGGTTTGGTGTGGCCATTAAAATGGGCGCGACCAAAGCCGACTTTGACGCTTGTATAGCCATTCATCCCACCAGCGCCGAAGAGTTTGTTACTATGTAGATCGCGTTTTGGAATGTTAAACTGTAGCTGAGCATTTTCTGGAAAATGTACTACCTTAAGCAATACTCAATGCTAATTGGGGGTAGTACATGACCTATGTCATTCAATCCAGGCCTTTCTCTGTACTTCCCCTCTTAGTATCCAATGGTGAGCGTCTTGGATAATTAGACCCTTACACATTTTTTTGGGTGAATGTATCGGTCAATAGACAAAAGGGTTGCATTGCATTTCTGAAAGAGAAATATCCGATTCAGTAGGGCATTCCTGCTCCTTTGCCCAATCTTCCAGAAATTCATCTGAGCCAATATTCATTTGAATACCCATTTCTTCACGTTTGTTTAATATTTCACTGTAAATAGTGTGGCCGATTTCTTTTATTTCATCTGTGTATGCAGGGCTAGTAAATAAGAATCTATTGATCATTTGAATAACTCTTGCATCACCATCAAGATAGGCTGCATAAAGCAGGCTTTCATTACTCAATGATTGAATTTGGAAGATCATTAAGGCTAGGTAAAAAAGCAGTTCTTCCGTATGCAGCAGCAATCATTACTGCTTCTTTAAATTTTTCGGTTATTTGATCTCAACTTAACGTATAAATATTTCTGTAATACTCCAGCTTATTACCTATAGTAGGATCTTCTGTATTTTCATACGCACCTTTTAAAGAAGAAATGACTGATGGATTTAATAAAAAAATGAGTTTATCTTGAGCATTAAAATCGCCACTGCGAGCCATGTCAAACATAAATTCTAAATTCGTTTCGTTAGCATACCTATTTTCATCTGGGTGGGTAGATATACCTCGATAACCTCTATAAAACGCATTTATTTTATCTTGATGTGAAAGATCATCGAATAGCCTATTTGATGTTTTATTTGGCGGTATTACTTCCTCGTTTGCAGCCAGCGTCATTTGTTCTTCAGGTAGAGTTTTGAATTCATTAATGGCCATATCGTCTATTTGATAGCTATTGTTTTTAGGTATCTTTGATTCACTGTAAATTAAATATCCAAAAATAAAGAAAAAAGCCAAAAGTGCGACACCTATAAAAAATTTCATTCTAAAGATCCTTTTTAAAACCCTTTATTGCACAACAATTGAGCTACCGTATTTCACATATTGTATGAGTAGTTTTGCTCTTATTGCGGGAATATCTTGGCAAGAGCTATCGTCACCCTAAAGCGACCAGGTAAAGTTGATGTCTGGGACTGGGGCAGCATAAATACTCGTTAAAAAAGTTGTCCCCGATATAATCAGGCCGACCATCAAACCTGCTACTACAGTGCCAACAAAACCGAGTGCATAGACTAGGTTTGAAAAAGCGACAAAAGCCAAAAACATCAATTTTTATCGGTGCCGTTGTGATTGATCTACATGGTAATTCTGGGCTCTTACCACCGTGATTTTCTAGAGCAACCTTTGCAAGGTCATGACCGTCGTGTAAGAGTATAGCGGTTAATCTTTATCAGTTGAAACAAAGCTAAAAGGGATGACATTGCCAAGTCAGTCACAACTTCCCCTATCTTACTTTTTCTGGAAAATACTGATCGGTTTCCTTATTAAGAAGGGCTGATATACTCCTTAAATTGGAAAAAGCTCAGAGGGCAAGTGCATAAACAGTTTCCAGAGATTTTCCATATGAACAACTCATTAGTAATACGTCTACCATGACGTTATCTCTTCCCGTTTAGGTATCGTGGCACGACCTAAGGTATTAGCGAAATGATAGCGCTTTCGCCCTTGTCTGCTACCTTATCAAATGGGCGCACAGACTTGCTGTCCTGTATTTAGATTCATAACTTCATGTATCGTAGGACAGCAACTATGCTTCACACTTATGTAACGCAGATTGCCATTATAATAATGGCCGGGCTAGGTTTAACGGCTCAAGCCAGCGCCGAAGATACCCCATTATCGTTAAATGTGACGGTATTAGATAACACAGGGTTGCCGTTATCTGGGTTTGCCGTCAGCCTTACCCCTCATGTTGCCACCGCGACCACAACCGCGATCCCCGAAGCCGTTATGGATCAGGTAAACCGGCAGTTTTCCCCTCACTTTCTAATTGTAAGCAAAGGCACAAAAGTCCGCTTTCCTAATTCTGATTCCATTAAACATCAGGTTTACTCCTTTTCCGCCGCCAAACGGTTTGCCCTTTTATTGGATAAAGATAGCGAAGCCGAGCCTCTGACCTTTGATATTCCTGGTATCGTAGAACTTGGCTGCAACGTTCATGACTGGATGCTAGGTTATATTTACGTGGTTGACACCCCTTATTTTTCAGCCAGTGACGATAACGGTGACAGTGAATTTACCGTTCCTCCTGGCCAGTATACCTTGTCGGTATACCACCCGCGTATGCAGGAAACCCAAGAAATACTGACGCGGGAACTTTCATTAACCACCAATCAAACCGTGCGATTAGCGCTGACCAGAGCATTATTGCCCGATTTTTCTCAGTACAATTTCGATGATGAGTTTGGGCAATATGAGTAAACGCTTGAAAGCCACCTTAAATTCACTGCGCAACAGAATGCTGCTGTTTTTTTTGGTAGTCATTGCCTTTGTTGTGCTTTTTACCCTACTTCTTGTTGGCTCCGCCACCTATACACACTCAACACAACAGTTACTCACCCAAACCCGCACTTCAGTCAGTGTGGTGGAAGATAAACTGAATAACCATGCCCAATTATTGCTTCGGGCCGTCGATAACTTGTCAGGCAATTACACCATTAAACAATATATTGCAGCAAAGGATGATCCCGATTCACTAGCGGTTGCCATGCGCAACCAGCAAGAACGTATTGATGCAGATATGTTCATGGTGCTAGACCAAGATATGCAGCGACTCACCAGCACGTCAGACACAACGCCAATACCGGCAAACCTCAACGTCTTTCTTGAGCAAGGGCTAAGTTGGTATGACGGCGTCAATGGCGTGTATTTAATGAAAGGCGTACCGGTTAAGTTTGTTGAACGTTCACGACGCACAGATGCATGGGTATTCCTTGGCTATAATGCGCAAAAACTGATTAACGAAAACATCGCCAAATTAACAGAATTAGAAGCAAGCTTACTGATACCGAATCGTGAAGCTCCATTACTTAGCAGTACATTGCCGACAGCATTGTCTAACACCTTTTTTGCTCTAAAGCTCAATTATACTCCTGGCCTACATACCGCCAACCTTGATGACGCAAGCTATATCTATACGTCTAAACAAGTAGGATTTGCCGGTAGCGACCCAGTGTATATTGTTCTTGCCACATTAGAAGACAAAGCGTACCTGTCTTATAACAGTATGCAAATACAACTTATTGGGCTGTTATTACTTGCCGGTATCGTCTCTTTACTTGGCGCCCTCATCCTCTCAAGAGGCATCACAGGCCCATTAAATAAGCTGGCGGTGGCGGCCAACTCCATCCGCATGGGAAAACATGTTACCCACTTTCCTGAATCCAGCACCACTGAAGTAGATGCCCTATCACTGGCCATCAACGACATGCAAACCGGTATACAAGTTCGTGAAAAACAAATTAATCACCTGGCCTATTATGATGATCTTACCGGCCTACCCAACCGCAACCAATTCGTTACCCAATTGGATGCTACGTTAAAGGAAAACCCATGCGGCACCGTCGCCGTATTGATGTTAGATATCGACCGGTTTAAAGATATTAACGACACAGTGGGCCATGATACCGGCGATTTATTGATACAAAATATAGCTAAGCGTTTAAACACCATAGACGAAATGACGGGGGTTCTTGCCCGTCTAGGTGGTGATGAGTTTGGTTTTATTGTTACTTGTCTGCCCCAGACCGAATTGGAGTTGGAGGTCAATAAGGTAGCTGCCGTGTTCGAGCACCCCTTCAATATTGAGGGCCTAGTACTAGAAATTAGCTGTAGTATTGGTGCCGCGCAACACCCCCAAGATGGCGACACAGCCCAAGGCTTAATGCAATGCGCTGATATTGCCTTGTATCACTGTAAAGATAGTCATCAGAATTTCGCCCTTTACTCTGCCGAACTTAATAAACATTCAGTGCAACGCCTTAACCTGATGTCAGAGCTAAAAAGCGCACTTCAAGCCGGGCTTGAAGTGCGCTTTTTAGC
>NZ_JBAHZB010000111.1:0-11087 GCF_036697315.1 Alteromonas sp. 14N.309.X.WAT.G.H12 | reverse complement strand
GAGATAGTGATTAAATCCGCATAGGCTTTCGCAACACCCGTTGCAATGGTACCTACGCCAGGTTCAGAAACCAATTTGACCGATATAAGGGCGCTTGGATTCACCTGTTTTAAGTCGAAAATCAACTGGGCCAAATCTTCGATAGAATAAATATCGTGATGGGGCGGCGGTGAAATCAGGGTCACGCCGGGTACGGAGAAACGTAACTGGGCAATGTATTTGTTTACCTTGTCACCAGGTAACTGACCGCCTTCACCGGGCTTGGCACCCTGGGCGACCTTAATTTGAATCACGTTGGCATTCACCAAATAATGGGGTGTCACACCAAAGCGACCCGAAGCGACCTGCTTAATCTTGGAATTTTTCTCTGTGCCAAAACGTGAAGGATGTTCGCCACCTTCACCGGAGTTTGATTGTCCGCCCAAACGGTTCATGGCAATGGCTAAGGCTTCATGAGCTTCAGGGCTCAACGCGCCAATTGACATGGCAGCAGTATCAAAACGGCGGAACAGATGGGTATCTTCTTCCACTTCACTGATATCGATTGCCTCATTGGGCGAATTTAATGCCAGTAGATCGCGGAAATGGGACGGCGCACGTTCGTTAACATGCTTTGCATACACCTGATAATCAGCATAGTCGCCTGATACCACAGCCGTTTGCAATGACTTAACCACATCCGGATTATAGGCGTGATATTCCCCATCGTGGACGTATTTAAGCAAGCCACCGTGAGAGAGGGGTTTGCGTTTCAGCCAGGCGATACGATTCTGATTGATAATATCTTGCTCGAAGTCTTCAAAACCTGCGCCTTGAATACGAGAAGGTACACCGTTAAAGCAAAGGTTGATAACCTCGTTATTGATGCCGATGGCTTCAAACAGTTTCGACGAGCGATAACTGGCAACGGTACTGATCCCCATTTTGGACATGATCTTATACAGACCTTTGTTAATGCCCTTACGATAGTTCAGTACAGCGTCAGTGACACTGCAGGTAAGCTCCCCTTTTTCACAAAGCTGTTCGATGGTTTCATAGGCGAGGAACGGATAAATGGCCGTTGCACCTAGTCCAATTAAAACAGCAAAATGATGAGGGTCACGGGCGCTGGCGGTTTCTACCACAATATTGGCGTCGCAGCGCATTTGCTTATCGACAAGACGACGGTGAACCGCACCGGTGGCCATGGCTGCCGGAATGGTCAGTCGGTCTTTTTTGATGTTGCGATCAGACAAAATGACGAAGGCGGCCCGTTTTTGTCTGACCAGATATTCCACCTCGTCACAAATACGTTCAATGGCTTTACGCAGCCCTTCTTCCTGCTTGTATTGTAATTCGACTTTTTCGGAGTAGTAATACTCAGAATCGAATTCCCGTAACTGTTTTAAGTCGGTATAAACCAATACCGGTGAATTAAACAGCACGCGGTTTGCGTAACCGGAGGTCTCGCTAAATACGTTTTGTTCACGACCAATACATGTCGCTAAGGACATAACGTGGTTTTCGCGTAGTGGATCTATGGGAGGGTTCGTTACCTGTGCAAACTGCTGGCGGAAATAATCATAAATTGTGCGGCTCTTAGAAGAGAGTACGGCCATTGGCGTATCATCGCCCATGGAGCCCACGGCTTCTTGGCCATCTTTGGCCAGCACCTTGATGATTTGCTGAATTTCTTCATAGCTATAGTTAAATAGCTTGTGATAAACACCGATGGTGTCATCGTCAAATACCCGCTTGCCCAACTCGGAGGAGTCAACCTCTTCAATAGGTGCTAAATGACGAATATGTTTTTCTAACCATTCTTTATAGGGATGGCGATCTTTAAGGTCGGCGTCAATTTCATTAGAACGCCAAATTTTGCCGGTGTAGGTATCAACCGCCAGCATTTCGCCAGGGCCCACACGGCCTTTTTCTATCACATCTTTTTGATCGTAATCCCAAATGCCCACTTCTGAGGCTAGGGTAATAAAGCCGTTTTTAGTGATCACATAGCGGGCTGGTCGCAGGCCATTACGGTCGAGGTTACAGGCTACGTGTCGACCATTGGTCAATACGATACCTGCTGGGCCATCCCAGGGTTCCATATGCATGGAGTTAAATTCGTAGAATGCACGAAGATTCTCATCCATGGTGGCGTTATTTTGATACGCAGGTGGAACCAGTAGTCGCATGGCGCGGAATAAATCCATACCGCCAGCAAGAAACAGCTCAAGCATGTTATCCAGTGACGAGGAATCCGACCCGTGGGTATTCACATAGGGGGCTGCGTCTTTAAGATCGGGAATAAGGGGCGTGGAAAACTTGCCAGAACGCGCCAATGCCCAATCCCGGTTGCCTTTAATGGTGTTAATTTCACCATTGTGAGCAAGAAAACGGAACGGCTGTGCCAGAGGCCACTTAGGTAACGTATTGGTTGAAAAGCGTTGGTGAAAGACACAAATGGCGCTTTTCAGTCTTTCGTCGGCTAAATCGAGGTAAAAAGCCGGTAAATCTCGGGGCATGACCAAGCCTTTATAGATGGTCACTAAGCCAGATAAACAGGCTACGTAGAAATCGGGATCGGCTTCGAGGCGTTTTTCGGCACGTCTGCGCACCATAAATAAACGACGTTCAAGATCTCTTTTCCGCCAACCTGCTGGGGCATTCACGAAGACTTGTTCGATCTGTGGAACGCCGGAAAGAGCCAGTTCACCCAATACGTCATGGTTTACAGGCACCGCGCGCCATCCCACAACGGTAAGGGTTTCTTTTTCTAGCTCTTCGTTAAGCACGTCTCGGGCGGCTTGCGCCAGTGCTTTGTCCTGATTGAGAAAAACCATACCAACGGCATATTTTTTACTCAATTTCCAACCATTTTCATCGGCAACAGCCTGAAAGAAGGCATCCGGCTTTTGTAACAGTAGGCCACAACCATCACCGGTTTTACCGTCAGCGGCAATACCACCTCGGTGCTGCATTCTATCCAGGCCTTGAATAGCAGTTTCTACCAGTGTGTGACTGGCTTCCCCATGGGTGTGGGCGATTAAACCAAAACCACAGTTATCCCGGGAATCATTGGGATTGTATAAACTCATCTTTAAAAACTCCTTCAACCTTCGACTGGGCAAGGCATGTGTTGGATCGTGGTCCGCGAAGGGGCGCGCATCGCAACAATTTTAATACAGACGTCTATTTGAGATGGAAAAAACCATTTCTGTAACGTCTATTAATGTCGTTAATTATTATTAGTAGGACGCCAGTCGTTAACCGCATTTTTATGCATGATTGCTTAGCGGGCCGTACAAAATACATACATTGCCAAGCAAAATCAAATGATAATAAACGACTGATATCCTGAATTTTTTGTTTTTGCGAAAAATCTTTTTTAATTCAAAAGGTTGGCTAGATGTAGAGTGTGGTTATATTTTGTGCTTAGTGGCTAAAATTATATCACCAAGGAATAATCACACTACTTAGTAGACTGTTTAATTTTTTTTATTTTGAATAATCATTCATTTTTTATGTTTAATTATATAGTTTTAGGCGGGTAAAAACGAATGATTATAATTTGTTGACAGACTACCGACTTTTCGCCGAGTACCTATGTTCTTTTGACACGGTCTATTTAATACCAATATACAGCGGGAAAGTTAAGAGTGCAAAGGATGAGCAAAAAGCATAAAAAAAACTGTTCAGACGCTAAGTTGGTCAAGGTTTTGCTTAAGTTAATATAACGGTGGAAGGGGGTCACGCACTAACAACCAGTTGCTGGAACATCCACCGTCAATGCGCTTATAAAATATTGCGGTACTATTACAGGTTTTTTGGAGACAAAACAATGAGATATGAATTATTTGATGATGAAGATATGGATGGCGTCGCGGTGCCTGGCTACAATTAAGGAGTTTAACAGTACGCGGGAAGGCGTTTACGTGTCCCAACTTCCCGCGTCCTGCACTATCATAGCGCAACTATGTCGTTATACAGAGACACTTCCCCCCACTTTTTTTGTTTTCTCTTCTTTGAATGTGGCCTAGGCAGTAGGCTTTAGTATCTTACCGTGATATAAGTGCATTAAGACTAGATTTACTCTGCAGTTTGTTTTTATGCATCAAGACTCACCTAACGATTCATGGGCCATTAAGTTTGCTCAATTTATAAAGCGTTTCGGTACACTTAAATTAAGCCTCTTATTTGTGGTGGTTACGCTGGTTTTTACCCTGGGCGGTTCATACGTTATTCGTGTGGCCATGGGGTATAAAGTACAACCGGATGATTTTATCATTGCTGTGGTACTGACCATGTTGTCAGCGCCCTGGGTCTTGTACTTTTTAAGTGAATTGGTTAAGCAACTTGAAACCTCGCGGACAAATCTTAAAGAAGTGGTGAGTCAACTGGAGCGCCTACGTGAAGAAGATGTATTTCTAAATCGGGAATTGCAGAGCAATATTCGCCAGCTCAATCATGAAATAGAGCAACGGCGTAAAGCACAGGAAGACCGGGAAGCCGTATTTAAAGATCTGGAAAAAGAGATTGAAGAAAAATCCCAGTCAGAACAGCAGGCACGTCACCTTTCCATTCTTTTCCGTTCCATTATCGATGCCTCACCGGATCTTATTTATTACCGCAATGAAGAAGGGCGTTTTGCCGGCTGTAACCGTATTGCCGAAATGCTAACGGGTAAAACCGAAGAAGAACTGGTGGGATTAACGCTGCATGACGTGTTTGAGGAAGAATTAGCCCGTCAAATCGTGGCCTCGGACCATGAAGTCTTGGAAAATAATGCGGGCATGACCGAAGAGTTGTGGTTGCGCTTTGCCGATGGTCGCCGTCGTTACTTTGAAATGAAGCGGGTTCCCTTTTTCGACAATGAAGGCAAACGTCTTGGATTGCTCGCCTTTGGCCGTGATATGACAGAGCGTAAGCAAGCAGAGAATGCCGCAGCAAAAGCCAGTACGGATAAAACTCGATTCATTGCTACGATTTCTCACGAACTGCGTACGCCGTTAAACGGTATTGTGGGGTTAAGCCGCATGTTGCGCGACACTGAGTTGACGGAAGAGCAATTCAGTTGGGTAAGTACCATTTATGCCAGCGCCATCACTTTAGGGAATATATTTAACGATATTATCGATCTCGATAAGCTTGATCGAGATAAGTTGGAATTGAGCTTAAAAACCGTCTCATTACGGGACTTTACCCAAGAGCTGTCCAGTATAATTCGTCTGCTGGCTGCGGATAAGTCACTGGAATTAAAAACCAATATTATCGAGCCGCTGCCGGATTTAGTTGAAGTCGACGGCACCCGATTACGTCAAATTCTGTGGAATATCCTGTTTAATGCGGTGAAGTTTACACAAAAAGGCCACGTAAGTTTAAGTGTGTCCGCCAGCCAGGCCAAAGATGACATGACATCAGTGACCTACATCATTGAAGATACTGGTGTGGGCATTCCTGAAGGGGAAATCGACAAAATATTTGCCATGTATTATCAGGTGGATCATCCTGATCATCAATCGGCCACCGGCACAGGTATTGGTTTGGCCATTTGTAAGCAGATGGTGGATCTCATGCACGGTACCATTGAGGTTTCCAGTGAAGTGGGTAAGGGCACCCGTTTTAAAATTACATTGCCACTGCAAATATCAAAACGGCCGATGCAGGTTTCACAATTACAGGTTACCGATCTTAATATTTTGCTGGTGGAAGATATTGAGTTAAATGTGATGGTCGCAAAAGCGTTGCTCGAAAAACTGGGGCAGACGGTTGACGTGGCAATGACGGGGCAAGAAGCTATCGATAAGGCCAGAGAAAACCATTACGACCTTATATTGTTAGATATCCAGCTTCCGGATATGACCGGCTTTGATGTAGCCAATACATTACGAGATGAAGATCTGGTGATGGGAACACCGATGGTTGCTCTTACCGCTAACGTGATTAGAAAGCGAGAAGAATACCTGCAAAATGGCATGGATGATGTCATTGCTAAACCCATCAAGAAAAGTCGCGTCATTGAAGTGTTCAATAGTTTATTTACTGAGCCTGCCGCGCCTCTTGATACGGAAGTGGCCAGCAAGCCGAAAAGTGACACCAGCAAAGTGTTGTCCACGATTTTGGATCTAGAGTTGCTGCAAATGCTTATCGACACCATTGGTGAAGATATGGTGCGGGCCAGCGTAAAAGTGTTCCAAGAAAAAATGCCGGAATACATGGAGATCCTGCAACTGAGCCTAAGTGCAGATGAAAAGTCAGAAGTGTGTTCACAAGCCCACAAGATTAAAGGGGCCGCGGGCTCTGTGGGTCTGGCCCGTGTGCAGCGTATTGCCAATCAAATTCAACAAGGTGATCACCCTGCTTGGTGGCAGAATGTGCACGATTGGGTGGAAGAACTGCAGATGGCGGTGGCACACGATATGAAAACGCTGCAAGACTGGCTTAATCAGCAGATGATTGAGGATTAACCTTTACGCCATGTCCGATGAGGTCTTTAGTAATAAAACGGTATCACCCCAGACACTGCCTGATTTAGCTGAGCTGGCTTTTGCGCCCATATCGGCGGCTTATGGCAAGGTGAATCTGGGGATCGTAGTGACCATCACCACCGTACTTTTGCTCATCGCCCTTGGCGTGCGTTTTCAGCCTTTTACCGTGCTGCCAGCGCCACTGTTTGCTGTCAGCTATTACGGGCTGATGGTGATCCCGATTATGGGCACCTTGTTGGCGGTTTATCAATGGTTTGCCGACAAACAAATTAAGTATGCCTTGCGCGAGCAGGATCTTTCATTAACCCAAGGATTGATCTTTCGCCGGTTGGTAAGTCAGCCCATTTTACGTATTCAGCATATTGAGTTAAAACGGGGCCCACTAGACCGCCTTGCTGGGCTGGCGAAGTTACAGGTGTTTTCTGCCGGTGGCGCTGGGCATACCTTTGAAATTCCCGGTTTGCCTATTGCCCAGGCACAGAAAATCAGACAGTTTATTTTAGCCCATAAGGACATAGGTGCGCGCTAATGGGAGACAGTGACAGGCCGCAAACGGGGACAGGGAATACGCCATGGCAACGTTTGCCCCTGGTGTCCATACTGTACTTTATCATTTCCACAACCTTGCAATTTGTACGTCAGTTCATCGTTGCCATTTCTGTGCTTGCCTATTCGGTTTCCTCCACGGATATTCAAGGGTCGACGTTTTTTATACCCGGTCTCGTAGTGTTGGTGATTGTCATTATTTGCAGCGGCTTTATGAGCTTTTGGTTTTATCATTACCGTGTCCATCATCGTCATGTGGAAATTCGATCCGGGGTGTTAAAGCGTAGAAATATCAATTTACCCTTTTGGCGGATCCAAAACGTCAAAATTGAGCGCCCCTTTTATTACCGTTTGACCCAATATGCGGTACTGGTTCTTGATACCGCCGGTTCTGCAGAAGAAGAAGCTAAAATTGTGGCCATCACCATTGCGGATGCACAAGGATTGCGCCAGCAAATTCTTTCGGCCGGTGACAATGACCAAGATGATCAAGATGGTGATGCTCCATCCGAGAAAAGTGAAAATGAAACGTCGCCCCTTTTAACCGAAACCGTGATTAACCGCAGAGAGGTGAAGGATCTGATCCTCCACGGATTAACGAATAATCGGGTGTGGATCATCTTAGGTGCCCTTGCCCCTTTTTATGATGATATTGGCAGTGCTTTTTACGGTTGGCTAGACGCCATGGGGTTGTCCTTAGAGGTCTTGTTCCCCTCAGAACAGGTAGCCTGGTGGCAACTTTCTTTGTATGTGATTTCGTTGATGCTACTTGCGTTAGGGATAATGGCAAGTGCTTCTGTGGCTGGGGCTGTGATCACCTATTACAATTATACCCTTAGTCGTACCTCCGACCGTTATATTCGTCGTTCCGGTTTATTTAGTCTGCAAGAAGTGAGCATGCGGCAAAGTCGGATCCAGAAAATCAGCATCAAACAAGATTGGCTGGACTATCTGCTTAAACGGGCCAATCTCTTTTTTGAACAAAATAAAACCGGACGCCAGGCAGAGCAAGAACTGCATTCCACCAGTAAGTTACTGGTTCCTTCGGTGACATACCCAGAAGCTAAGATCCTTGCTATGGATGGGATGCCAGCTAATCAACTTTATCAGATCCCGTTTACGCGTATTCATCGGCGCTTCATTTCCCGCTACCTGTTCTGGTTTGTATTGCCCATCAGTAGTCTCATATTGGCGCTGGCCTACGTGGAATTGGGGGTGTTGGCGGTGTTGCCAGCACTCGCGATGGCGGTAGTGTTGTCTGGTATCGTTTATGTGCGCTGGCGTCGTTGGGGCATTGCCATCGATACGCAATATTGTTATGTACGTAAAGGGCTTGTGGGGATCGACCGCTATTGTTTTGCCTTACACAAGGTGCAGCAGGTGGTGATTTCACAAAGCCTTTTTATGCGTAGACGCGACCTGGCGAATATTCGCTTTATACTTGCCAGCGGTGAAGTGTCTGTGCCCTTTCTGCCTTACCAGCAAGCCCTTTATTTGGCTAACCGGGTGTTATGGGAAGTGGAATCCCAACGCCGTTCCTGGATGTAGGTGATGGCATGGTTCATCAGGGGCAGATATAACACTAAGGCACGGGGTGAATAGCCTTAGTGTTATCAGAGTAAGCTTAGGCTACGGCTGTTTGTGCGTACGCATTGAGTTTTGACAGATAGTGTTCTTTTTCGTCGCTTTCTAACCACGCCACTTTAAAGGCATTGCCCGCTAGCGTAAGCAATTGGTCTTTACTAAAGTGACCTTCTTCTTGCAGGGCAATAAAATTCTCATTGAGGTAGGCCCTAAAATAGGCCGGATCATCGGAATTGATGGTCGCTAACAGCCCTTTTTCCAGCATTGCTTTAATTTCGTTTGATGTTAACGACTGCACCACAAAGCGATTGGACACAGGGCAAACAGTCAAACCGAGCTGTTTGGCTTTTATCTTTTCACATAAGGCGTCTGATTCTAGCGCATTCACACCATGGTCAATGCGATCCACCTGAATGTCGTCAAGTACCTGCGTAATATGCTCCTGTGTATTTTTCTGATTCACATCGCAATGCATGGTGAGTTTCAGTCCCCACTGTCTGGCAAGAGAAAACACCTCTTTAAATTTAACGGGGGGATTGTTCAGTTCATCAGAGTCGAGACCAACCCCAACTAGCCAGTCGAGATAGGGCTCTGCCATGCGTAAATGGGTCATGGCTGATTCCGCCGACATATCACGAAGAAAACAAAGAATAAGCTGCGAATCGATGCCCAGTTTCTCTTTTGCTGCCATTTGCGCTTTGTGAATGCCGGTGATCACGGTTTCAAAGGCAACGCCCCGGGTAGTATGGCCTTGGGGATCAAAAAACAGCTCGGTATAGACAATATTTTGTGAGGCGGCTTTTTCCAGATAATCCCAGGTTAAACGGTAAAAATCTTCTTCTTCGATGAGCACGCTCATGCCGGCATAATAGATTTTTAAAAAAGAAGGTAAGTCGTGAAAATCATAGGCGGCAATAAGTGCTTCCGGGGAAGGAAATGGTAGCGGGATATTATTTTTTTCTGCCAGAGCAAAACTGAGTTCCGGTTCAAGGGTACCTTCAATGTGAACATGAAGTTCCGCTTTGGGCATGTTCTCGATAAAGTCGCGCATGGTGTATTCCTGTGATGACAAAGTCTGTACAAGATGCAAGTAAAGTACCGCAGACAAATACATGCCTACTTTTTCTTTAGATACAGGTAAATTACTGAATTTGCGCTAATAATGTGTGGTAACCGATAACGGAAAATGTACCGCAGTGGATAACTTCCTCGTTTAAGCCGCAAAAGGAACACATAAAAGGGGAGAGCGCACTTATTTAGTGCGCTCTAAAGGGGTTAGGGATTAAGGACATCGCCGGGCACACAAACCCGTCCTTCCATCAATACACGGGCGCTTCTGCTCATGACCACCTTTTTCACCGTCCAGTCGCCTTTTAGCATTTCGGCTTGGGCGCCGACTTTTAGCGTACCTGAAGGATGACCAAACACCACATGACTACGTTCGCCACCGCCGGCGGCTTTGTTAACCAAGGTGCCGGGAATGGTTGCCGCAGTGCCGATAGCCACGGCAGCGGTGCCCATCATGGCATGATGTAGCTTACCCATAGAAACCGCTCGTACATTGAGATCGATATCAAGGGCACTGATTTTTTTACCGCTGGATGCGGTGTAATCAGCCGGTGCACTGACAAAAGCGACCTTAGGCGTATGTTGGCGAGAGGCTGCTTCACTGATATCGTCAATAAGTCCCATTTTCACCGCGCCGTATGCACGGATGGTTTCTAACTTCGCCAATGCGTCGGTGTCGTTGTTGATATCGGTTTGCAGTTCTGTACCTTGATATCCAATGTCCTGGGCATTCACAAAAATAGTGGGAATGCCGGCATTGATTAAGGTTGCTGGTATTGTGCCTACACCGGGAACAGTCAACTCATCCACCAGATTTCCCGTGGGAAACATGGCGCCTTCGCCGTCAGCAGGATCTAAAAACGCCACTTCGACCTCTGCGGCGGGAAAGGTCACGCCATCAAGTTCAAAATCGCCAGTTTCCTGCACGACGCCATTGGAAATGGGAATTTTTGCGGTAATGGCTTTGCCGATATTCTGTTGCCAGATATTCACCGTAGCCATACCGTTTGTGGGAATACGCTCGGCATCAACTAAATGGTTAGTGATGGCAAACGCGCCAACGGCGGCGGTTAAATTGCCGCAGTTCCCTGACCAGTCAACAAAGGGCTTGTCGATGGCGACCTGACCGAACAGGTAGTCCACATCAAACCCAGGTCGTTCACTTTTGGATAAGATCACGGTTTTACTGGTGCTTGATGTGGCTCCGCCCATCCCATCGGTGTGTTTTCCATAGGGATCGGGGCTACCAATTACCCTTAGCAGAAGGGCATCGCGGATCTTCCCTGGCTGCTGGGCCTCTTGCGGAAGATCTGAGAGCTTGAAAAACACCCCTTTACTGGTGCCTCCCCGCATATAGGTTGCGGGGATTTTAATTTGTGGCGCAAATGTCATAGATACTCCTTAAGGGGCAACAGTGTCTTCGGC
>NZ_JBAHZB010000110.1:0-11121 GCF_036697315.1 Alteromonas sp. 14N.309.X.WAT.G.H12 | reverse complement strand
TGGTGATGTTATAACTCACGGCCAGGTGTGACATGGCAGAGAGAATTTCATCGGAATAGGTGGCTAGGTGCCAAATGGCATCAATGGATTCTTCTGATGGGCTTAGCCCCATAAGTGGTGCGTTAAAAAACTCGGGAAACAGGGCCACATCACATTTATAATCAGAAAGGGCATCAACAAAATACTCAACTTGTTGCAGTAGCTCTTCAACATTTTCAAAATATCGCATTTGCCATTGAATACAGCCAATTCTTGCGCTGGATTTTCGGCCGCCAAAAAGACGGGGTTTACCCGGCTCGTAGTATATATTGTGCCATTGCAGCAGTGTTGCATAACCGCGGGAGGCTTTGTCTTCCGGTAAATAGGCTTGCAGTACTTGTTTGACTTCAAAGCCATTGGATAATTGAAAGGTCAATATGGGATCGTAAATGTCTTTCGATTTTACCGCTTCAATGTATTCATAGGGTGTCATGCTATCGCTATGACGTCCGTAATTAGGAATGCGGCCTCCGGCCATAATCGACTGGAGATTCAGATTGCGGCACAGCTCTTTGCGTGCTTCATAGAGACGACGACCTAACCGTAAGCCACGGTACTCCGGACTGACAATGACTTCAACGCCGTAAAGCACATCACCATTAGGATCGTGGGTGGTTAAATAGGCATCACCGGTAATTTCATCGTAAGTATGCTTATCATCAAACTGGTCGTAATCCACAATTACGGAAATGGCAAAAGCCACAACCTTGCCTTTGTCTTCAATACAAATCTGCCCTTCAGGAAAGGTTGTGACCTGGGCTTTATAATTTTTATACGGCCATGCACCTCCCACGTGGGCGTAAACAATATCCATGAGCTCTTTTACGTCATCGTAATCGTCTAATTTTAGGTTTCGCAGTTCTAAATGATGTTCGGTTTCTTCGTTACTGGGAATATCGTGGCTCATAACTTCACTTTCTCTAACTTTGCTATGCAGGATATACACATTGACAGACTAATTGTGGGTGTCAATAGACATTAGCTTAAGTGCACACTGGTAATCCAGTTTGGAAATAGCATCCATAATCTGGCGGCTTTTTTCATCACCGAATCGCTCGGCTAATACCCGGGCGTAGGGTTCCACATCCTCAACCTTTATATAAACTCGACAGCTCAATTGATCAATGAGCTGGTCTAGGGATTGGTGGGCTTTTGTTGTTGGCCGTTTAATTAACGGTAAGACTTGGTCTAGGGCGGTACCGACCTTATCGGTGACCTCGTTTATGGCATCAATCAATACGGGAATGGCGATGGGCGTGCCGCTAATTAGGGCGTCTTCGTTTTCTTCGGCTAACTCAGCCAGTGCCATAGCGCCTACCGAACGGGATAAGCCTTTAAGTGTATGTAAGTATCGACGCAAGGACTCGTTATCAGGTTCTTCTGTTAACTGATGACTTATTTCTTGCAGATGGCCAAAGAAATTTTCCAGTAAGCCAGTATAAATAGGAAGGCTATTACCCAGTCGTTGCACCGCGGCATCGACGGCAAATTCATGGAGTGATTCAGTTAAAGCCTGTTGTATGGCATTGACGGGCTCTAGCGAAGGAGACGAATTAGGCGCTACGGTGACGTTTTGATAGTTGTCAGGTAATGCCTTTGCCAGTGTTTGGTAAAAGGTATCCCGTACAATGGGTTTGGGGATGTGGCCGTCCATACCGGCGGCGATAACCCGTTCTTTATCTGGTGCCATGACTGCCGCTGACATGGCGAAAATAGGGACATGTTTGCCGGTTTTTAACGCGCGGATCTTTGCTGCGGCAGTAAAACCGTCCATGATTGGCATTTGTAAGTCCATTAACACTAAATCGGGGGAAGCGCGTTTGAATTCACGTACCCCTTCTTCCCCGTTGTTGGCAACGACCACGGATATACCAATGGCAGCTAACAAGGCCTTGGCAACAAACTGATTGGTGGTGTTATCTTCTACCAACAAGATCCGTGTGTTAGTAAAACGAATGAGGCCATCAGTTGTGATATTAATCCCTGAGATGCTGCTGATTTTATTCCGTAAATATTGGTGAGCATCTTCAATGTCGGGTATTAAAAATGGTGCACAAAGCCAGCACACGGGCACCGATAGCTGATTATGGCTTTTGTGGCCGGCAATATCATCCTCCGTATGTAAGATAATAATTCCTGTTTTAATTTGGTGCAGCGAAAAGGTGGGCAGTTTTTGCATGATCTTGGGACGTTGGCTTTTTTTCAAGCTCGTTAAATCAACCACCAAAATATCGCACACGCTATTTTTTAATTCGTGATCAAGGCCGGAGTCTAAAGGCGATAGTACCTGTTTGTTTTTCCCAAGGAGGGCGCTTTCAAGAACAGCCTGGATATCTAGCTGATCACTGACAATAACAATATTTGTGTAGGGTTTTACCCGTGAAGCTTGGTTTTCGGGCAGGATATTTTTAACCAAGGGAACGGCTAATGTGAATGTACTGCCTTTACCTATGGTGCTTGATACCGTGAGGTCGCCATTTAACAGATGGGCTAGTCGTCGGCTAATGGATAAGCCTAAACCTGTTCCACCAAAACGTCGTCCGATTGAACTGTCTGCCTGGGAAAAAGATTTAAATAAGGCGGTAAGCTTGTCGTCTTCGATGCCAATGCCTGTATCTTCAACAACAAAAGAAACAATGTATGTTTGGGAAATGGAGTTTAACGTTGCCAATGCACGGCATTTTATATCGCCTTTTTCGGTAAATTTAATGGCATTTCCTAACAAATTATTAAGTATTTGGGCGATACGGGAAGCGTCACCGATAACAAAGCGAGGGACGGAATCGTCAATGGACGCTTTGATTGATAGTCCTTTTTGAATGGCCGTGGTTTGGAAAAGGTGCAAAACGTTTGATAATAATCGGTAAAGATCAAAAGGCTCATTGTTGATATCAAATTTTCCGGCCTCAAGTTTTGAATAATCTAAAATATCATTGAGTAATTGCAGTAAAGAGCGGGAAGAAAGTTGGACTTTTTGTAAGTATTCGCGCTGATTGTCTGCCATGTCCATATCTAACACCATATCGGTAAGGGCAATAATGGCATTCATGGGGGTTCGTATTTCATGGCTCATATTGGCAAGAAATTCGGTTTTTAGACGGTTCGCTTCTTCGGCCTTGTCTTTCAGTGTTAACAGCTTGTCCTGCATGGTTTTTAGCGGCGTAATGTCCAAAAACGAACCTATGATCTTTGTGAGCTTGCCCTTGTTATTGCGCTCAAAAATAACATCCTGCCCAATGACCCATAACCAGTGGCCTTTTGCATGCTGTACACGATATTGGATGCTAAAGGTTTCGCCTTTGCCTTTATCCCGAAAAATATGCCGTAAATGAATCGCCATACGGGTACGATCATCAGGATGGATCAAACCAAAGATACCGCTTTTCAAGGCTTTTAAGTCGTCTTGATTGTATCCAGTGATGGCGGTAAATCGATCGTTAATAAAGAGGCTTTCCCCCTTGCGGGTATCAATAATATACACGCCGGCAATGGAGGCATTGATTGCCTGACGTGTCATGCTTTCCTGTTTAATTAATTGGGTTTCATATTGTTGTTGTAAGGTAATATCTTCAAACATTACCACCAATTCGCTAGTGCTTGCCATAAACAGATACAAGCGCAGATTTTGCGGTGCATTATGGTTATAACGGGAGAGGGTGGTGCGTATGGTTCCTTCACCACTTAACGCTTTTTCTTTCATCATGGCAGATAAGCGCTCATCAGAGAGAAAGAAACCACTATCACTACCGAGTAATGTACGGGCCATTTGATTGTCGGTGATAAGGGTCAGAGTATGGTGGGTGAACTCATAGATGTGGATCCCCATTGGCAGGTTACTAAGAATGTTGTCAGTAATGGATTGACTGCTCACCAGTGCTTGCTCTGTTTCTAATTGATCGCCTATATCCCGTAACGATACAAATAGAATATCCGCGTCAAACTTGGCTTGTTTTAAGGAAACCTCTAAGGGGATAAAAGCGCCGGAATGATGTACGCCGTACAGCGTTTTCGAATGGGCGGTAGTATGAGATTCAGCGTTACTAGCCGTCACCGGTATGTTTGCGTCAAGAAATTCTTCATCGAAGACGCCGGTTATGGACGTATTTTCTATCTCCTTTTTTTTATAGCCTAAAATCTCGCAGGCTTTGGTATTGGCGATGTTGATGGTACCGAGGTGATCTAACACCAGCATGCCAACATCAGCGCTGTCTGTGCAATCCCGCAAGATCCGCTCTTGTAACCGTCCTTTTGTTGCCTTACCGGTGGGTTTTATCTTATCGTGAGGGCTTTTTTTAACAAATAATCCTTTGACGAATTGCGAAGACCGTAGATCCGCACTATACATTCTATAAAGCAAAATACAGAGAATAATGGCAGTCACTAAATCCGTGTAATCTTTTAACGCCAAAACATAACTGGGTACAGCGAATAGCGAAAGGGTGTGATGGATACCACAAAGAAAAAAAAAGGCGGCTAAAAGAAGAAGGAGACTGTTTGGGCGATGGTTTTTACACAAAATAAAATATAAGAGTACACAGGCTGCACCCACATACCCAAATGCAAACAGGCTATCAGCCACAATGGCTGGCCAAGCTTTGTCTAGTGCAAATATGGCGCAGATGTCCTGCGAAATATAATCAGTGCAAACCGGATGGGTGTAAGTAATAGACATACGGTCCTATTAATGAGGGGATACCTTTATAATAGATAGCGTAGTGCATAACTGCTAAAAATGAATGGTTTTTGAAATAGGATTTCAGAGAATGCCTCTATCGAAGTATCGCGTATTAATCATTGATGATGACATTACGACCATTAGACTTATTGCTGAGGCGCTGTCGCCTGATTACGACGTTATTATAACCACCAGTGCTGAGGACGGACTAAAACAAGCATTAGCGGCAAAGCCTTACTTGATATTACTGGATGTGTTGATGCCAAGAATTAATGGTTTCACACTTTGTAAGCAATTAAAGTCCAACGAACAAACTCATAATATCCCCGTTGTTTTTGTCACGGCCCTGGCCGAAGTGGATGAGCAGGCCAAAGGTTTCGAATTAGGTGCGGTAGATTACATTACCAAGCCCATTGAGGTGCCGCTTTTGCGGGCGCGGGTTCGCACCCACACGCGGTTGTATCAGCAAACCTTACAACTTGAATCACTGGCCGCGACCGATTTTCTTACCGGTTTAGCGAATCGAAGGAAGTTCGATGAGGCCATGGATATGGAGTTAAGTCGATGCCAGAGGGGGAAAACCACACTGTCATTTATGATGATCGATATTGATGATTTTAAAGCATACAACGATTATTACGGGCACGGTAAAGGTGATGATTGCCTATCTATGGTCGCGCGTATTTTGAAACAAAGTGCGCGACGGGCAACAGATCTTGTTTGTCGGTTAGGTGGTGAAGAGTTTGGCATTATTCTTACCGATACCGACAAAGAGGGCGCCATGCAAATGGCCGAGTCTATTTTAACGGTTTTTCAAGAGCAGCAAATTCCTCATGCATCCTCAAAGCGGGGCTTTCTATCGGTGAGTATCGGTGCCACCGAGTTAGATGTGAAAGCCCATCCAGATAGGGATTTTTTGGTAAGAGATATCGTGGATAAAGCCGATAATGCCTTGTACCTTGCTAAAACGAAAGGACGAAATCGAGTAGAATATGTTCCTCTTTTACCGTAGCGGTTTAGCGCTACGGTAAAGACACCGCGGTCTAACCGGTATTGCTTTCTCCTTTTAACATGGCCAGCCAGTGTTGATGATCGGTGATGACTTGCTGGGCATATTGATTGGCAATATCGATTAATTCGTTGCGATAATGAGGTAGCGTATCCAAAACCTGCCTTTCAAAGGTCACAGAACGTCTATCCCCTCGAGCATGTGATAAGGCGATGGATTCGCCGCATAACTGGGCGAAGTCGACAAATCCACCTTCAACACTGCGATTGCCAATACCTATATCTTCCGGTGAGATGCTTACCCGGGCATGGTGGCGTGAGCGTACAAGCCAGTGGTTTTTTTGCCATTCTACTTCATCGAGCAATAAATCCGGCCGCCGTTGCATTCTGCGTTGGCAGCGTGCCGTTAAATGAGCCGGGTTGAGGCGGTTTATTGGCGTAAGGTCGGTAAAAAACGCCAGAGGGGCTGCAACACGTTGTTGTTTGACTTCAACAATGTGACAACGGGCAAAGCTGGCTTCATTATGGGGTTGCGCTGGTCCCACCAAAAAATAAAAACGTTTTAGGTTATTTGAACCGATGCCAGCTTGGTTTCTTTCTACAATATCGATGACCTCTTCATCCATATAAGGTGAAAAGGCATCGTAAACGGTTTGGTAATAATGGGGGGCAAGGGGCGAAAATTTTTCTGAATTGCGGCGAAAGACCAAACCATCGTCATTCATTTTAACCGCTTTTGCCAATGCACTTTTGGTGAGAAATTCTTCTCCGCCGGCGGCTCGTTCACAGGCTTTTCGATAGAATTTATGTAATCGGGTGCCGGGGACGATGTCATCCACAACATCGTGCATGGTGGCAGGATCATCATGAATTCGCTGACAAGCCATCAAATACCCATCGATAAAGGCATCTAATGCTAGAAAGGCATGATCGTCATCGATGACAGGCTTGTGGGCAATATTTTTATTACTGTTATATTTTCCGCTTTTAATGCCTTGGCAGTGTTCCATGGTTAAGATCACCGAGATCATAAAACGCAAGATATCCCAACCGGCATAACCCACACAGGCATCATCGTAATCGTTGGGGGCAAAAATGACCTCATCACCATGGGAGCCTTCTTCGGTCATAAACCCGAAGTTCCCCGTATGGCAATCGCCTACTATGCAGGTCAAAGGCCAGCTGGTTAGTGCATCAGGCAGGGTGAGATGCTGGGCTGCTAAATCTGCGTAAAAAAGGTGGGCGCTGCCGCGGAAAAAAAGAAAAGGCGCAGATGCCATCGTCCCATGTTTACTTAACATGGGATCAGGGCCTCGTCCGTCTACTTGCTTTATCTGCTTATGAATAAATGCTTTTCGGTCTGCTTGTAAATCGCGGGTCTCTGTCATCATAGTATCACTTGCTATTCATTTTTTAATTTGGCAAAATTCTATTTCGTTTTTACGCTCAATATTTGTGAGTTCAATCAGAAAAACTGATTATGTTGTTCAACAATACCAATTATCTTTTTGTTCGGATTCACACTATTCTGATTACCAGTTAAGGGAAACAAGGTTAGGCCACGTTGGCAAACTTAGTTTCTTTTAAAACGTAACTACTGTGTCTGCTAGCACTACCGATATTCGGCGCGAAAGACACAAAATAAACTAACTTAATGGAGAATAACAATGGCATTGATCAACACTGCTATCAAACCTTTTAAAGCAAATGCATTTAAAGATGGTGAATTCGTTGAAGTAAGTAGCGAAGACATTAAAGGAAAATGGGCAGTATTTGTATTTTATCCTGCAGACTTTACTTTCGTATGTCCAACTGAGTTAGGCGACATTGCTGATAAGTATGAAGAGCTGCAGTCTCGTGGCGTAGAAGTATTCTCTGTATCTACAGATACTCACTTCACTCACGCAGCATGGCACCAGTCTTCTGACACTATTGCAAAAATCAAATTTGCAATGATTGGCGACCCAACTGGTGAAATTACTCGTAACTTCGATTGTATGCGTGAGGATATGGGCCTGGCTGACCGTGGTACGTTCATTGTTGACCCAGACGGTATCGTGCAAGCAATGGAAATCACTGCTGAAGGCATTGGCCGTGAAGCAGACGACGTAGTACGTAAAGTAAAAGCAGCTCAATATGTTGCATCTCACCCAGGTGAAGTATGTCCAGCTAAATGGAAAGAAGGTGAAGCAACACTTGCTCCTTCATTAGACCTAGTGGGTAAAATCTAAGAGATTTCTTACCAACAATCGTAAGCAGGTGCAGGCTTAGATGTCTGCACCTACCTAACACAAAGCAGAAGGCAGAATTACCGTGTTAACTCAAGAAATTTTACAAGCATTGAAAGGCTACACAGCGTCAATGCAGAAAGATGTCACTTTTGTTCTTCAGACTGGCCAGCACAGTAAACGAGAAGAACTGGTTGAATTTCTGTCTGGCATTGCGAGTGTAAGCGATAAGATTACGTTGGAAGAACGCGATACAAATGGCGTACTTAGAAGTGCGACCAGTTTCCTATTGGAAGCTGACGGTGAAGATACCGGTATTCGTTTTTCCGGCATCCCAGGCGGGCATGAGTTTAACTCACTCGTACTGGCCTTACTTCACGCGTCAGGCACAGCATTAAAAGTTGATGATAATATTCAAAACATTGTTAAAGCGGTAAAAGAGCCACTTAACTTTGAAGTCTTCATCAGTTTGAGCTGCCATAACTGTCCAGATGTGGTGCAAGCATTGAATCAATTTGCTTTGCTTAACCCGTTTATTACGTCTGAGATGATAGATGGTGGTGTGTATCCCCAGCTTATAGAAGAGCGGGATATTCAAGGTGTACCAAGTGTATATCTTAATGGCGAGTTGTTTGCCAATGGTAAAGTGGATGCATCAACGCTAATTGATAAACTTATTGAGCGTGATCCCAGTTTAAAAGACGCCAACAAAGGCCAGGCGATGCCAATGCAGGACGTAACTGTTATTGGTGGTGGACCGGCAGGTGTCAGTGCGGCAATCTATAGCGCACGTAAAGGGTTGAAAGTCACTATTGTGGCTGATCGTATCGGCGGCCAGGTAAAAGATACCATGGGTATTGAAAACCTCATATCCGTACCCAAGACCACAGGACCAGAATTAGTGGGTAACCTGTTGGCACATATGAATGATTATGACATTACGTTGAAAGAGCACGTAAAAGTCGAAAATATTGAACGTGGTGACACCAAAATAGTGGCCCTTTCATCCGGTGAAGAAATTCATACCCGCACGGTTATTGTGGCTACAGGTGCACGCTGGAGAGAACTGGGCGTACCGGGTGAGAAAGAAAATATCGGTAACGGCGTTGCCTATTGTCCTCACTGTGATGGCCCCTTCTTCAAAGGAAAAGATGTGGCGGTTATTGGTGGTGGTAATTCAGGTATCGAAGCCGCATTAGATTTAGCCGGTATCGTCAAATCGGTGACCGTGTTTGAATTTATGCCGGAACTGAAAGCCGACAAGGTACTTGTCGAACAGGCAGAAAAACGCGATAACATTACTATTTTACGTAACGTGGCCACCAATCAGATTGTTGCTGAGAATGGTAAGGTTACAGGAATAGAATACAAAAATCGTGCAACCGAAGAAGTAACTGTACTGCCATTGGCAGGGGTATTTGTTCAGATTGGTCTGGTACCTAACAGCCAATTTTTACAAGGCGTGGTCGATATGACGCCTCAAGGCGAAATCATTGTAGATAACAAATGTGTGACTTCGGAAGAAGGCATATTTGCCGCAGGGGATGTCACCACCGTCCCTTACAAGCAGATTGTTATTTCAATGGGTGAAGGAGCGAAAGCGTCACTCTCGGCGTTTGAATATTTGCTCACTCATGAAGCGCCAGCGTCGTAAAACGCGATTTTATTGCAATGAAAGTCCAGTTTCGAGAAATTGAAACTGGACTTTTTACGTTTGTAAGGCCGTAAAAACCGGGTTTCTGTTGGGGCTAAGTATAATTGTCCAGCAACCAGGTTTCCTGTTCCAAGCCAAACATTTTTAAGAAGTAGCGGGCATCCGATTGTCCCATGGCAAGGATAATGGTTTTACATTGGCTTTTCGCTCGAATGCGTTTAACCCGCAGTAGCTCCAGTCTTTCATCAGCATGGTTATCAAACTGTGAGTCTAAAATGGCGTGTATTTTTGTTGATGCTCGCCAATGTTGCAGAATATATCCCAATAACCGGTGGTAAATAACCAGCATGCGCTTGTCTTTTATGCCATGTTGCAATGCCGTACCATGGAGCAGTTGCTGAAAGCCATAGTGAGTTTCGTCTTCCACCGACACTTCCAGTGATGAAAGTTCACGTCGAATACTATCCAGTAATTTACTGTGTTTTTCGGACGCAATTTCCTCCGACGTTAACATGTCTATATCGGAAATCAGAATGTCCAGATTCACCAGATGCCGGAGGGTTTGCGCTGTCATTTAAGCCGGTCGTAAGTAAAATTATTACATTCACAAACTATAACATGAATCTGTCGTCGTCATTACTATCCCTGTAATTCATTAACATCTTGATGATGATCCCCTCCGTCATAGCAAGCATTTGGGTTATTGCATACGGTTTTAATTGACACGCTTACTCGATTCATATAAAAACCGACCAGCTGGTTTTTTTTTGGGATGCTAACAATGTCTAAAGCGACTACTTCAAAAGCGCGAATATTAGCGGCTGCCACCGCAATCGCCGTTGAACATGGGCCAAAACAATTAACGTTGGATAACGTGGCGAAGAAATGCGGTTTGAGTAAGGGGGGGCTAATGCATCATTTTTCCTCCAAAGAAGCCTTACTTAAAAGTATGACTGAGAACATGTTGCACAAATTGGAAGAGCACGGTGAATTATTAAAAACGCGCCACAGCGATGCGCTGACAATCACTAACGTCATTCGTACTAAAAAATTCATCAATGAAATAATAGGTATGAACGAAGCAAAAATTTTGCTGGTTGCCGCCATCGAAAATCGCGAACTCCTTTCATCGGTGAAAGCGGCGATGTTAGAACAAAAAGAAGCGATTATGTCAGAGCCTAAAAGCGAGATGGCTACTTTGCTGATGCTTGCTGCCGATGGGCTGGCGTTTCAGGAATTATTGGGTATTAGCCCATTTGACGAAAATGAACGTAATCAAATAGGAGATAAATTAATTGACATGGCCATTGCATTGGAAGGTGACCTCCATGAATAACATAACGAAAAAATCCGGCATGGGAATCGTGCTGCTGTTGGCCGTTAATTGGTTGTCCGCGTGTAGTGGGGATGCCCAGGTGCAGGACTTGCCTGAAGCGCCTTTGGTTCAAGTCTTCACGGTAGATGACAATGCACAAACAGTGGTGCGGCATTTTGTGGCTCGTGTTGATGCCCTTAGT
>NZ_JBAHZB010000010.1:60669-62643 GCF_036697315.1 Alteromonas sp. 14N.309.X.WAT.G.H12 | reverse complement strand
GGTAAACAGTGGCGCAAAACACACCGCAATAATGGCACCAAGGGATGCATAGCCCCAAATGAAAACGGTCATTGCCCAGGTCAGGATCAGCAGGCCAGCGAGCTTAAAGCCAAGGGGCAACAACACACCAAAGGCAGTGGCAACGGCTTTGCCCCCTTTAAAATCGAAATAAAGGGGGAAAATATGCCCCAGGCAGGCGGCAAGGCCAATAAACCCTAAAGGCAGCGGATCCAGCCCCATCCAGTAACTGCTATAAACCGGCACAGTCCCTTTTAATATATCCATAACAAGCACCAGCGTTGCCGGCATGCGGCCGCCCAACCGGAATACATTTGTCGCGCCTGGGTTCTTCGACCCCGCGGTTCTCGGATCGGGCAATCCGTAGAGTCCACAGATAACCACAGCACTGGATAAGGACCCCACCAGGTAGGCTATGCAAATCATCAAAATAACGGTGGCGATCATGGTTTGGGCTGTTGTAAGAAAAGGGAAATCATGTACGCAGACTAACAGGAATAACGTATAAATTTCCAGTGAGGTTTATCGACATAGCCGGCACATATGGTAAAGTTGCCGCCACCTATGTCCTCGTTCTGGTTTCGTGCCTGTTTTCTTATGCAACAAATCATTTTGTCCGGTCTTAAAATCGATACGCTCATTGGGGTTTATGATTGGGAGCGAACGCAACAAACCACGCTCTTGTTAGATGTCACCGTTGATGCCGATCTGTCTGTTGCCATGGGCAGCGATGACGTCAACCATACCATTGATTATGCCCAACTGGCCCAGTGCCTTAAAGCCACTGCAGCGAAGCAAAAATTCCAATTACTCGAAGCGTTGGGAGAGTGCTTGATGAACGCTGTCTTTGAGCGCTTCCCAATACAAGGCATTCGCCTGGCCATTACCAAACCCAATATTCTTCCTGATGTGCAGACAGTGACAGTGGTGTTTTCTCGGTCGCGTGAGGCATGATGCATCGCATATTAATCAGTCTTGGCACCAATATAAACCGCTCCTATTACGCCCGCCGTGGCTTGGTGCGGTTAGCCGATTCTTTTACGCAAATGTCGTGCTCGCGCATGTTTGAAAGTGAGGCGGTAGGATTTCCCGGTTCACCTTTCTACAATTGCGTCATCTTAGCCTATACCGATAAAGCAATTTGCGATGTTGTTCATGAACTTAAAACCATTGAACGTGAAAATGGTCGCACCCATAGCGAAAAAAAGTATTGTTCTCGCACTCTTGATTTGGATCTATTAACCTACGATAACGCGGTTACAGCTGAGCCGGTGGTTTTGCCAAGACAAGAGATTTTAATGAATGCTTTTGTTTTGCAACCCTTGGCTGAATTGGTTCCTAACGATGTTCATCCGGTGGTACACCAAACCTATCAGCAGTTGTGGCTAGATTATGATAAAACTGCCCAAAAACTTTGGCCCATCGACTTTACATGGAGTGAATTTTAGCGATGACATTTTTTGAGATCATCATTCTCGCCCTGATTCAGGGAATTACCGAATTTTTACCCATCAGTAGTTCAGGGCACCTGCTTTTGCCGGCAGCAATGCTTGGCTGGGAAAGTCAAGGACTGGCGTTTGATGTGGCGGTTCATGTGGGCAGTTTATTAGCCGTTATGCTTTACTTTAGGCAAGAAATTGGCCAGATGACGGTGGCCTGGTTAACTCGCGGCTTTAGTAAGCAGCAAAATACCGACAGTAAACTGGCCTGGTATGTCATTTTAGCCACCATTCCAGCGGTATTAGTGGGCTTGGCGCTGGATGATTGGATTGAATTGAATGCGCGAACGGCACTGGTTATCGCGGTGACCACAATCGTTTTTGGTTTATTACTGTGGTATGCCGATGCTAAGGCGACCCATGTTCGTAAACTGGAAGACATTACATTAAAACAAGCCCTCATTATTGGCTTATCTCAAGTTATGGCGCTCATTCCGGGCACGTCCCGCTCTGGCAT
>NZ_JBAHZB010000010.1:0-60659 GCF_036697315.1 Alteromonas sp. 14N.309.X.WAT.G.H12 | reverse complement strand
AAAGTTGTGCCCGGTTCTCTTTTCTGCTGTCGATCCCCGTTATCCTTGGTGCTGGCACGTTAAAAACTGTGAATTTGCTTACCGCCGATAATCCGGTGGATTGGAATGCGCTACTTTACGGCGCGGCATTTTCCTTTTTCAGTGCCTATTTGTGCATATTTTTGTTTCTCAATTGGATCTCCCGTATCGGTATGTTGCCGTTTGTTATTTACCGTCTCATACTCGGTGCGGTTCTGCTGTGGTTTGTATTTAGCTAACCTGTTTCGACGTACCCGCTTAAATGAGCGGGCTCGATTATGGCAATCTGTAAGAAGGTGACTTTATGTCTGATACTCTATTTACTAAAATCATTAACCGGGAAATCCCCGCCGATATTATTTATGAAGATGATATTGCGTTGGCGTTTAAAGATATTAATCCCCAAGCGCCTGTGCATTTTCTGGTGATCCCGAAAAAGCCCATTGCGACCATTAACGATATTAGTGAAGAAGATCGCATTGCCGTTGGGCATTTAAGTTTTGTTGCGGCAAAGGTCGCCAAAGAGATGGGGTTTGCCGAAGAAGGGTATCGTACGGTAATGAACTGCAATGAGTTTGGGGGGCAAACCGTTTATCACATCCACCTTCATGTTTTAGCCGGTAAGTTATTAGGGTGGCCGCCGTACACCAATAAGCCAAAAACCTTGGAATAGTCCCCCCCACATCCTCTACAAAGAAGCATCTTCACCAAGTCAGGTTATCGTTTTATAAAATACCACGATAACCCTGCTTTCGTGTAATACTCTATAGCTGAGCGGCGATTTTTTTATAAAGGAAAATTCTCGTTAAAATGAGTATTTACAGTTACCGACAACAGAAAAATGTCAATTGCAGGATGCAGTTTTTGCATTCTACTGATATATTTTTACTTTAGACAATTAAGCTTAAAACCTTTTCGTTCATGAGTAACGGATTACAATTTACACATTCTGAATTCCCCGCTTTGTCCTCAAAGCGTTGTTATTGAAATTTAAAAAGGTGGGTACATGTCTACACAAAATGCGCTTCTTTCTATTCTGGTTGATAAAATCAATAATGATACATTGGTTTTGCCCACCCTTCCTGCGATTGCGCTGCAGGTACGAAAAACAGCAGATGATCCAAACGTGAACCTCAATGCCATGGGCGATGTAGTGGGAAAAGACCCATCGCTGAGCATGCGCATGATAAAAATTGCTAACAGTGCCTACCTCGGTAGAACGGTGAAAGTCACTTCTATCGGTCAGGCAGTAACCCGGATTGGGCTGCGTCAGATTAAAAATATTTCCACCGCACTGGCAATGGAACAATTATTTGTTTCTAAAAACAGCATTGTTGGCGACTATATGAAGCGGGAATGGGTGAATACGGTCAATGTGGTGGCCTACTCCATGGCAGCCTTGCAGCTTTATAATAACCGCACGAAAAACCGGGAACTCAATCTCGATACCATGACACTGGCGGCCTTAGTGCATCATATTGGCGTATTACCTATCCTTACCGAGGCGGAACGTCACGAAGAAGTCTTTGCCAACCCAACATTTCTGGAAGTGGCAATTGATAAGCTGGCCGGACGTATCGGCGGCAGCATAATGCGGGCATGGGGGTTTGATGAAGAATTTACCATGGTGGCGGAAAGTTGGAACGATTTAGCGGTGATGCCTGACACCCTCTCTTATGTGGATTTTGTTCGTATAGGTGCAGCCTTAGCCGGAAAAATCGACTCGCAAAAAGATGCAGTGCTAAATCTAGCCATTCAGCGCGGTGCGCTGGAAAGCATCAATGAACTGACTAGCGATGAATTTAAAGAAATGTGTGCCAGTGCCAAACAGGTATTTGCCTGATTAGAGACCGGCAGGAAAAAGGGCGTTAAGCCCTTTTTTTATACCCGAAAAGCCCTGCTTTACCCTGTTCAAGCCCGAGAACGAGCAAACCGAGAAAAACGCCCCAAACCGGCGCCCCAAGCTGAATAACGGAAATCCCCGAAGCAGAACACAGTAGTGTCATCATTGCTGCCTTTCGGTGCTCGGGAAGCTCAAGACTACGCTGTACCGAGGCGGTAAAGGTAGCCAATAAGGCTAAACCGGCAAGAATATGGGTAATAACTTCAGGCATTAGGCTAAACAGCACAACAACAAGGGTAGCGAATAAACCGAATAAGAGATAAAAAACACCGGCGATAATGGCTGCCCAGTAGCGCTTAGCGCGGTCACTACCGGCATCTTCTGTCATGCAAATAGCTGCGGTAATGGCGGCCAAATTGAATGCAAAGCCACCGAAGGGCGCGGTGATAATATTGATAATGCTGACACCGGTGAGCACCTGTTTAATATCAGGATGATAATCGTAACTTTTGAGGATGGCGATCCCCGGCAGGTTCTGAGACAACAGTGTGATGATAAATAAGGGGATGGCTAAACTCACCGTTGCGCCAATAGAAAATGACGGCGTGACCCAAACCAGGGAGGGTAAGGTAAATTGTAGTTCATTGGTTGCGCCATCAAGGGATGTGATGCTGACAATGAGCGCCAAGGCGATAAGGGCGAGCATAAGGTAGCGCGGAAACAGGACGCTACCGATTAAGTACACCCCAATAAACCCAGTAACCAGCAATGGCATGTCAGCAGCATCGGTGAACACCCGTAAACAAATGGGTAACAAGATACCGGCTAACATGGCGGAGGAAATGGACGCGGGTATACGTGAAATAAATTGGGTAATGAGGCGGCTTCTGGCAGCAAGTAGCCCTAGACAGGAAGAGATGATAAAGGCACCGATGACTTCATGTAAGGTAAAGTCACCCACAGTGCCAATTAAGAAGGCGGCACCGGGCGTTGACCAAGCGGTGACTACCGGTACTTTGTACAGCCATGAATAACCAATACAGGTGATCCCCATACCAATGCCCAACACCAATAACCAGCTGACAACCATATCCGGTGTTGCACCCGCGGCCTTTGCCGCCTGAATTACAATAACTACGGCACCACTATAGCCCACAAGTACGGCGGTAAATCCAGCGGTTAGATGACTGATATCGGGGAATTTTTTGCTCACAACCTATTACCTCACTAATAAATGTGCGTTATAGCGCACAAGTAGAGTCTATCATTGTGCGTTATAGCGCACAATGATAAAGTAATCCGCAGAATTGGCGAAAGAGTACGAGGCAATGAGCAACAATACTCAGGTTGGCAGGCAGATTGCCAACGTGTTGAAAAAGGAACGTCACGCCAGGGGATGGTCGCTGGATAAGACGGCGCAAATCACCGGTGTCTCTAAAGCGATGCTCGGTCAAATAGAGCGCATGGAATCCAGCCCTACCATTGCCACACTTTGGAAAATTGCTACTGGGTTACAATGCTCTTTTTCATCCTTTATTACGGCGCAAGAAAATAATGCGGTGCCAGTAACCCTGTTTGCCGATGATGACGGGTTCACTGAGGATCCCAATGTGGAAGTGAAAACCCTGTTTCGCTACTCACCCATCACCAAATTTGAAACCTTCGAAATTACCATTAAAAGTCATCATGAACAGCGCTCCGAGCCTCATCAGCAAGGGGTGTTAGAACACATTCATGTTATTGAGGGAAAGGTGACGGTGTTTGAGGGTGATCATGCCCATATTGTTGCAGCCGGCGAGCAATATATCTTTCATGCTGATAAAGCCCATGGCTATCGGGATGAAGCGGGAAAAACACGATTTTTGGATATTATTTTTTACCCATAAACCGTACTGGCAGATTATTAGGCTACCAGTACAGGGTTATCAAATTATTTTATTGTTTATGACAGCTTAACAACAACGCGGCCGGCAATTTTTCCCGCAAGGATGTTGTCAATATACGAGTCGACTTGTTCCAGCGTAATTTCTTCGGTCAGTGCCTCTAAACCATCCAGTTTCCATTCACTTGCCAGCTTGTTCCACAGTGCCTGGCGGGGAGGCATGGGACACTGAACAGAATCAATGCCCAATAATGATACACCGCGCAATATGAAGGGGAAGACATTAATGGGTAATTCTGGGGACGCAGTAAGACCGCAGCAGGTAACTGCACCGCCATAACGGGTGGATTTTATTGCCGCGGCCAGATAGTCACCACCAACACAATCTATACAGCCTGCCCAACGTTCTTTTAACATGGGCCGCTCATGGTTGGTTAATAATTCCTCACGGCTAATGACGTCACTTGCACCAAGGGATTTTAAAAAGTCGTGCTTGTCTGCTTTTCCGGTAACGGCCACGACTTGATAACCGATGTGATGTAGTAAGGCTACGGCCACAGAACCCACACCGCCAGTGGCGCCGGTCACTAAAACTTCACCGTCTTCTTTTTTTACGCCGGCATTTATTAACCCTTGCACTGATAAGGCAGCGGTAAAGCCTGCGGTGCCAATTACCATGGCATCGCGGGTGGATAAACCTTGGGGTAAGGGGACAACCCACTCGGCAGGAACCCGAATTTTACCGCCAAAGCCTCCGGGGGTGTTCATACCCAAATCGAACCCTGTTACCAATACTTGGTCACCGGCTGAAAAATCTGCACTGTCGCTGCTAACTACGGTACCTGCTGCATCAATGCCGGGGGTATGGGGAAAGTTGCGCGACACGCCGGGATTACCGGTAGCAGACAGGGCATCTTTGTAATTCAAAGAGGAATAGGCGACTTCGATGACCACGTCGCCAGCTGGCAGATCATCAAGTCGACGGGTGGTCAATTTACGGGTGAAGGTTTTCTTATCCACCTGCTCCACAAGTAGTGTTTTGAATGTATCGGTCATAAGTACTCCGTTTAATGGTGACGTTATGTGAAGGCAGCTTCTCAATGTTGCCAGTATGGGCTATTATGCACCTAACAAACTAAATGGCTAGTATGCACTTTTTGGTAGGGTACTTACTAAAAGGATACTATTGGAGGGGGAATGAAAGACGAGAATGATCCTGCGTGCCAGTCAGATTACTTGTGTGGCGTTGCGGTGGCACTGAGCCTGATCGGTGGTAAATGGAAGGGAGTTATTTTGTGGCACCTAACCTTTAAAACCTTGCGTTTTAGTCAGTTGCGAAGACGACTGCATGGGGTAACGCAAAAGATGCTGACCCAACAATTACGGGAATTGGAAAAAGACGGTCTGATCCATCGGGAAGTGTATGCCGAAGTTCCGCCGAGAGTGGAGTATTCATTGACTGAACGGGGCGCAAGTTTGCAGCCCATGTTGCAGCAAATGTGTGATTGGGGCCGGGCATATCACGAGAATTACGTTCGTCCAAAGGACACAGACAAAAAGGCGGGGTAAGTGTGCCGCGGCTTTTTCGCGGCGACACACAATACGATTATTCGTCTTCGGTTAAATTAAGGGTGGTTCGCATGAATGATAAAAATGCACAGAGTTCGGCAGACATGAGGGCAAACTCTGCATCCAGTCGGGCAGTGGCCTGATCCTTTGGAATGTCGTCGGTTTCTTCTTTTAGTCTGTCGGTAAATTTCACCCGTTTAAATGAACCGTCTTCTGCAATGGTGGCGGTGAGTACATCGTCATAGGCAAAACCCACTTTTTGCACCAGCTTGCCGTTATCCAGGTGCATGGTAATTTCATCGCTGTCTAAGGGCTGATTTTTACAACGAATAATGCTTTCCAGTTCGTCTGTTGATTTCAGTTCCGCTTCTTCGAGCAAGGTTATCCCTTCTGGCGCACCCTGGGTTAGCCAGTGAGTTAATTCACTTTGCAAGCTTCTACGGGCTAAAGGCACCACAGGCAATGAGGTGATGGCTTTTCTTACAAGGGCCAACCAGGCTTCTGCTTTGCCATCTGCCGAGGCATCCACCACAACGAGTTTTTCGGGAATAGAAATAAACCCGTGGGTATAGGTATTGCGTACAAAAGCCTGGGGCAACAACCTAAACATGATTTCTTGCTTAAGATCTTGCTGTTGTTTTTTGCCCACCGGGGAACCGGTTTCCGCTTCAATGGCAGCCACTTTTTCCGCCAATTCCGCGTTTACCACACTTGAAGGCAGAATTTTTTCCTGTTTTTTAACTGTCAGCCAATAGCGCTCTTGCACCTTATGAAACATCACCCCTTCGTTGCCTACCTGAGCGAAGGGGGAAGCAAACCCCATGGTGGCGGTATCTTGTTTGCCGCAAGGGCGAAATCCGTTGTCCATTAACGCTCTGTTTAAATCATCATCGTCTAGGGAGAGAGTTTGCGTGAGTTGATATGCCTTTAGGTTTTTAAACCACATAGAAATGAATCCTGATTTGCTCGATGAAAATTTTCGGGGGGCAAGCGTACCAACGGCGAGGCAATGCTGCAATGATGTATTTAACGGTTATTGGTGTTTATTTAAAAAGCGAATGATGTAGCGCAGACCTTTTCCCGGTTCACTTTGCGCTTCGATGGTGCCGTTTAAGGTTTGGGTGACAAGGTTATACACGATATGGGTACCCAGTCCGCTACCGCCTTTATCTCTGTTGGTGGTGTAAAAAGCATCGAAAAGATGATTAAGAGCCTTTTTCGTCATGCCCTTGCCATCGTCACGATAGTCCATTGTGACGTAACCGTTTTGTTCCGACACATTCAAGGTAATATGCCCTTCATCCCGATCTTCGAAACCATGTACCAGCGAATTGATGATCATGTTGGTGGTGATCTGGGCAATCACACCGGGTGCGCACAATATTTCCAAATCCAAAGGACAGGATATACTGACTTTATGCCGGCTTTTTTTGATGGTGGGCTGTAATGACAGTAATATCTCATGCAGGTAGGTGTTTAAGTTAAATAAGCGTTCTGCCTCACTGGTTTGATCCACCGCAACCTGCTTAAAGCTCGCGACCAGTTCTGAAGCCCGATTTAAATTGCTCATCAACAATTCTGCGGTTTGTCCGGCCTCTTCGATGAAGGTCGTCATTTTTTTGCCAGACAAGGCCTTCTCTTTATAGGCGGTATTCAATGCGTCTATACGTTCTTGCAGGTAACTGGCTGCGGTCACACTAACGCCGATGGGCGTATTAACGTCATGGGCGATACCGGCCACCAAACCGCCAAGGGAAGCCATACGTTCGGATTCCACCAACTGTTCTTTGATAAGATTCATCATTTCCATATTTTTCGCCAGTTCGCTATTACGTTTACGTAATTCATCTTCTATATATTGGCGGTTTTCATTTTCTTGGCGAAGCTCTCGCTGATTGGCAATCAGCTCGTCTTTTTGCTGCTCCAAATCGAGCATGATTTGTGACAATGACGCGGTTTTCTTGGCCACTTCCTGTTCAAGGATAAGGTTTTGATCGTCAAGCTTCTTGTTCGCTTGTGTCAGCGCCTTTTGTACACCTTTGAGTTTCGATTGGGAGCTGATGAGATCGTCGATAACCTGATTAAAGGATTGTTGTAACAAGCGCAGCTCATTATCGTCATCGGTGGTAACTTTAACTTTAGACTCTTCGGGGTATTCCGGATCGAAGGAGGTCATTTGCTCGGTGAGTTCAGACAGGGGCTCTGATAACATGCGTTTAAACGCAGTCATGAAAAGAAACACTAAAAATGCGGTTTTTACGATGGCGTTACCGATTAAAAAGAAAATTCCTACTTCAATACGGCTTAAAATAATGTCGAAACTAGAATAAAGGGTGACATCCCCCACATAAGACTGTCTTCCTGAAAATTCAAACACAAGGGGAAAGCTGTAGCTAAAAATCCCACCGGGATGATCTTGTTTGATGCCTGATTGAACCGGTGGGCCTGATACCGGTATGGTTTGGCCATCATCAGCGATGAGGTCGCCATTTTCGTCTCGTACCTGAACGCCTTCTACAATGGGCAGTTTGGTTAGCCCTTCAGCAATAACCCTGGCCTGCACTTTGTTGAGTTCCCAGTTGGCACGGGTCAGGCTTTCTGCAAAGGTATTCTTCAGGGTTTGGAGTTCACTTTCTATGTGATTTTTCGTACTGAGGTATTCAGTGAATATTTGACCGATGGTCACAAGCAGTGTGAGGATGAAATAAACGGACAGCACGCGGGTTAATAATTTGCGTGACAATCCTGTCTTCACAGTGGCCATCCTTTTGCGTCCTCACCGGTAGGAAATTCTGTATGCAACAGAATAGGCGTAAATTGCTGAATAAACAAGCTACTTCAATTTCCAAAGGCATTAAAAATACCTTTTGTCTTGACACAAAAATGTAATCGTTTTAATAAAAGTGTCACAGACCCCATCAATAATAGCGGCGATTTGTCATGAGCAGGAAAAAAGTTATGTCTCGATCAGTCTTAATTGTAGAAGACGAAGCGCCCATTCGCGAAATGTTGAAATTCGTCCTGGAACAGTCGGGTTTTGATACCGTTGAGGCTGAAGACTACGATGTCGCCCAACAAAAGATCTGTGAGCCTTACCCTGATCTTATCTTACTGGATTGGATGCTACCCGGTGGCTCAGGTGTGCAATTGGCGAAAGGCTTAAAGCAGCATGAATTTACCCGGGATATTCCGGTTATTATGCTCACGGCGCGGGGCGAAGAGGAAGATAAAATCAGAGGGCTGGATGCCGGTGCCGATGACTATATTACGAAACCTTTTTCACCTAAAGAACTCATTGCGCGCATCAAAGCGGTAATGCGCAGGGTAACCCCCACCTCAAGTGAAGAGCCCATCGAATTTAACGGTTTAAAACTAGAGCCTATTTCCCATCGGGTAATGGCCAATAATGATCCCTTGGATATGGGGCCCACAGAATTTAAATTGTTACACTTTTTTATGACTCATCCAGAGCGGGTCTATAGCCGCGAGCTGTTGCTTGATAACGTGTGGGGAACCAACGTGTATGTGGAAGATCGTACCGTCGACGTCCACATTCGGCGATTACGAAAAGCTGTCTCTTTGCATGGTCATGATGCCATGATTCAGACCGTGCGTGGCGCAGGTTATCGGTTTTCAACTAAAATGTAATTGGCCGGTGCAGATTGCATGCTGGCCCCAGCATTGTCACAATAGCCGTTCACCCTCATTACAAGGCCGTTTACTGCATGTATTATCCGTTTTCCTGGCTTAGAAGTGCGGTACGCTTAATTTCGTACTTGCTGATCTTTGCGATAACCGGCTGGTATATGGATGACATGTTACTGGCGGTGGCCGTTGGGGCTGTAGGCTTACTCGCCATTAATTACTGGCAGCTTTATAAGCTAAATCGCTGGCTATGGCATAGCCGTAAAATGTCGCCGCCTACGGTCACCGGTGTGTGGGAACATATTTATGAAGGTATTTACTATCTTCAGCGCCGGAACCGTAATAAGCGCAAAGAACTCGGCGAACTGGTTAAACGTTTTCGGGAAGGATCTGAAGCCTTGCCTGATGCGGCTGTGGTGGTGGACTCCAAAGCCTGTATTATCTGGTGTAACCGCTTAGCACGCCTTGAATTGGGGCTGAAATGGCCCAGTGATGCGGGTCGTCGTCTTGATAACCTGATCCGTCACCCCAGCTTTATTGCCTACTTCCATGAAGGTGATTTTAAACATCCTATAGAAGTGCCATCACCCACCAATGCCAGCAAAACCTTCGAATATCGGGTGATGCCCTACGGTGAAGAGCACCTATTGGTGATTGCCCGTGACGTTACCCGTGTATCCCAACTGGAGGAAATGCGTAAAGACTTTGTGGCCAATGTCTCCCATGAATTACGCACCCCTTTGACGGTGATTTCCGGCTATGTTGAAATCTTACCCAATGATGAACAAAACCCCATGGTTAACAAAGCCCTTGGTGAGATGAGCGCGCAAACCCAACGCATGCAAAGCCTTATTGAAGATCTGCTGGTATTGTCCCGTATTGAAGCCAGTTCAGAACGGATTTACGAAAATACCGTCAATATGCCTGCTATGCTAACCCAGTTAGAAAAAGAAGCCGGTAGCCTAAATAAAGAAAAACAGCACCAAATTCACTTTCATGTGGATAGGGAATTAATTGTGTATGGTGTGGAAACCGAGTTACGCAGCGCCTGCTCCAACCTGGTTTTCAATGCCGTAAATTACACGCCTAAAGGGGGAGAGATCCAGGTGTGCTGGTGTCGTGATGGTGATGGCGCGAGATTTACCGTAGCCGATAACGGTGATGGGATTGAGCAGAATCATCTCGCCCGGTTAACCGAACGTTTTTATCGGGTTGATAAAGCCCGTTCTCGAAAAACGGGGGGATCAGGACTTGGGTTATCCATCGTGAAACATGTGCTTAGTCACCATAATTCCCACTTGGAAATTTCCAGTGAAGTAGGAAAAGGCAGTACGTTCTCATTTCTTTTAGATAAAGAATTAATTACGGAGAAGCCATGATGAACATGAAGTGGCGTTTATTGCTGGTTTGTTGTTTTTGTTCATGGACTGTATTGGCTCAAACTGCGGTGCCTGAGTACAAACGTGTGCCGGGCGTGGCGGGTAAAATTACATCGGTGGGATCCGATACGCTGGCCAACTTAATGGCCTTATGGTCTCAGGAATTTCAGGTTTTATATCCCCAGGTTAAATTTCAATTACAAGCCTCAGGATCGTCAACGGCACCGCCGGCGCTAACCGAAGGTACTGCCACCATCGGCCCGATGAGCCGGGAACTGAAGCCCAGTGAAATACGGGATTTTGTGCGCGCCCATGGTTACCCGCCTACGGTGCTTAAGGTGGCTGTGGATGCCATTGCCATTTTTGTTGAGCGGCGTAATCCTATACAAGGGCTTACCACCGAGCAGGTCGATGGGATTTTTTCTGTCACCCGTTACTGTGGGGCAAGCACCCCGATTACCCATTGGGAACAGTTACAGCAAATTTCCCAAGATACCGTTACTCCCATTCGCCTGTTTGGCCGTAATTCGGTGTCAGGCACCTATGGCATGTTTAAATTAATGGGGTTGTGCAATGGTGATTTTCGCCCCACAGTAAATGAACAACCAGGATCAGCGTCTGTGGTGCTATCTGTGGCCACCAGTAAAAACGGTATGGGCTACACCGCCTATGGCTATAAAACCGCCGGCGTTAAAGCCTTGGCCATTGGGCGGGGGAACGGTGAAAAAGTGCCTCTTACCAGAGAGACTGTACGGAATGAAACCTACCCCTATACCCGTTTTCTTTACCTGGTGGTAAATAAAGTGCCCGATGAACCCCTGCCAACTTTGGAGCGGGAGTTTTTGCGCTATGTATTGTCACGTCAAGGTCAACAACAAGTTGAGCGAGATGGCTATTTCTCGGTGCTTGATGATGTACTGCTGCGACAGCGACGGCTACTGAGCAACGACTAGGTCACGACATCTTCTCTTGTTACGGGTTCATTATGTGTAGTGAGCCTGCCTGTTTTGCTTTTTCCTTTACCCATCAGCCAGCGCGGCTAATGGGACACGGTTTTTATGCTTCGCTCTCTTTTTATGACACAACAATATGACAGTCATGTAATAAAACTGTCATGGAAACTTCCTATCCTACCCGCAGAATTTTTAGTCGGTGATTACCGATTTCTATTAACAGTAAGGTTTGAATGTATGAAGCTTTTCAACTCGTTGCTGCTGGCGAGTGCCTTGTCGGCCACGTCTGCCATGGCACAAGACGACAGCGTCTTGAACCCCGTTGTCGATGAAGCGGCCAAGATTAATGAAAGTGCCGCTAAGTCACAGGATAAAATCAACACTATCGCTGACCAAATCGATAACAAACTTCAAGCGTTCAAAACGTTGAATAAGGAAATCGAAGGGCTGGAAGTTTATAACGACCAATTGCGTAAACAGATTGCCAATCAGGAACAGGAAATGGCGGATCTTAATGCGTCCATTGATGAAGTGTCGGTGATTGAGCGTCAGATTACGCCGCTGATGATTCGTATGATTGACGGTTTAGAGCAGTTTATCGCACTGGATGTCCCCTTCCTTGCCGAAGAGCGTGAAAACCGTGTTGCCGATCTTAAAGCCATGATGGATCGCGCCGACGTGGCCCCTTCAGAGAAATTTCGTCGGGTTATGGAAGCCTATCAAGTTGAGATGGATTATGGCCGGACCTTGGAAGCCTACAGTGGTATTCACACCATTGACGGCACAGAGCGCGATGTAGAGTTCCTGCGCCTAGGTCGTACCGCATTGATTTATCAGACGCGTGACGCGAGTAAGCAAGGCGTGTGGAACAAGCAAACCCGACAGTGGGAAGAGTTAGACAGCAGTTATCGCACGCAAATTACCAAAGGCCTTCGTATGGCGAAGAAACAACTTGCGCCAGACTTACTCATGCTGCCTGTAGCAATCACGGATTAAGAGGTAAAGACCATGTTTAAACAAATGAAATGGTTAGCAGTAGGTCTGACCGCTGCCACATTGAGCGTAAGCGCCCTAGCACAAGATGATCGAGCGCTGGATCTTGATGCTCTGCTCAAACAGTTAGAAGAAGGCCAGTTTGCCCAGTCGCAACAAAACAAACAGCGTGAGCAGGCATTTATCAGTCAGCGTGCCCAGCAGGATCAAATTCTTGCCGATACCCGTACAACGCGGGATCAAAAACTGGCCGCCTCAGAAGCACTGGAAACCCAGTTTGAAGAAAACGAGTTTAAGTTGGCAGACCTTAACCAAGCCCTTGACGCGCGGTTAGGCTCACTTAAAGAACTGTTTGGTGTATTGCAGCAAGTTGCTGGCGACACCAAAAGTAAGTTTCAAAATTCCATGATTTCAGCCCAAATTCCAGGACGAGCGGATTTTCTCGATAACATGGCACAGGAAATGGGGAAAAGCTCCAAACTGGCGTCAATCGACGAAATCGAACGCGTCTGGTTTGAAATGCAACGGGAAATGACCGAATCGGGCAAGGTCACTAAATTTACCACCAACGTGGTGGAAGCCGGTGGCGAGAAGGTGAGTAAAGAAGTGGTGCGGGTTGGCCCCTTTGCTTTGGTCTCCGATGGTAAATACCTCGATTACAACGGCATTACCGGCACGGTGGCGGAATTGATTCGCCAACCCGCCGACCGCTACGGCAACTCTGCGGCGGATTTGCAGGCTTCTAACGGTGAGTTGGTCCAATTGGGTATCGACCCCACCGGTGGTTCTATCTTAGGTTTGCTGGTACAAGCCCCTGATTTACAAGAACGTGTAGAACAAGGGGGTGTTGTGGGTTATATCATTCTTATTGTGGGCGCCTTTGGTTTACTGCTGGCGTTAGAGCGATTGATTACCCTTACCTTGGTGCGCACTAAAGTTAACAAGCAGCTTAAAAGCAAGTCTATTAACCCTAACAATCCATTAGGGCGCGTATTAAAAGTACGTGAAGATTTCCCTAAGGCGGATGTAGAAGCACTGGAACTGCACCTCACTGAAGCTATTTTAGGTGAAGTACCTAAGCTAGGTCGCAACCTTACCATCATAAAGATCATTTCTGTTGTTGCGCCACTGATGGGACTGCTAGGTACGGTCACCGGTATGATCAATACCTTCCAGGCCATTACCTTGTTTGGTACGGGCGACCCTAAATTGATGGCGGGTGGTATCTCTACTGCGTTGGTTACCACGGTGCTAGGTCTGGTGGTTGCTATTCCTATGACATTGCTTTACGCCATGCTTAATACTCGCAGCAAGAACATTGTGTATATTCTGCAGGAACAAGCTTCTGGTGTAATCGCAGAGCGCGCAGAGCGGGGCTAAGCCATGATCGCATTTCTCGAAGCAATACGCGATTTTACAGAGACAGGTGGTCAGGTTCTCCTGGTCATCGGTCTGCTGATATTCACCATGTGGTTGTTGATCCTCGAGCGTGCGATGTACCTGATGATTTGGCATAAGAACTTTAAAAAGCAAGCGGTAGCAGACTGGAAAGCGCGACAAGATCGCTCCTCCTGGCTAGCAGAACAGATACGTCAAAAGACCATCTCCCGTTTGTCCATTCAGTTAACCGGCAGTATTCCTATTATTCAGTCGTTAGTGGCACTTTGCCCACTACTAGGATTGCTAGGTACTGTCACCGGTATGATTGAAGTGTTCGACGTTATGGCTATTTCAGGCTCAGGTAACGCCCGTTCTATGGCCTCCGGGGTATCGAAAGCCACCATCCCAACCATGGCCGGTATGGTGGGAGCCCTGTCAGGCGTATTTGCGTCTACTTGGTTAAACAGAAAAGCAAAAACTGAGCGCTCGCACCTTGAAGAAGCGCTAATTATTGACCGTAAAGCCAGTTAACGGCACGAGTCTAAGGTAATCACTATGAAGCAGCACTTTCAAAATCTGGTGGATGAAGAAGAAGCCACTATCGATATGACGCCCATGCTGGACGTTGTTTTTATCATGCTTATCTTCTTTATTGTAACAGCCTCGTTTGTTAAAGAAGCCGGGATCGATGTGAATCGACCAGAAGCCGCCACAGCGGTAAAACAAGACCGAGCGAATATTCTTATTGCCATTTCTGATACCGGTGAGATTTGGATCAACAAACGTCGAGTGGATGTACGGGCGGTACAGGCAAACATTGAACGCTTGCATGCCGAAAATCCCCAAGGGACGGTGGTGATTCAGGCGGATCAAAAATCCACCACAGATACATTAATCAAAGTTATGGATGCCTCCCGAGCGGCAGGTGTTTACGAAGTTTCCATTGCTGCACAAGAGCCATAAACCATGCCACGATTTATCATTGCATTTGTTATATCGCTGGCCATTACGCTGGGCTTATTTTTCTTAATGCAGTCACTGATCAAGATGGGCGGGAGTGCTTTAACCGAGCCGCCAAAAGGCAGTGTGCTCGATTTTGTGCGGGTAAAAAAGGAAGAATCCGTTGAACAAAAAGATCGTAAACCCCGTAAGCCGCCGCCTCCGAAAGCGCCGCCGCCTCAGATGAGTCAACCGCAGATGGACTCACCGTCACCGGATGCCAATGGAACCTCCATGAACTTTGGTGGCGATGTGGCCGCAGATGTTTCCTTAGAGGGTGGATTAGCTCTGGAATCTGGCGATGGTGAATACCTGCCCATCGTCAAGGTGGCACCGGTTTATCCCCGTCGGGCATTGCAGCGGGGGATCGAAGGCTTTGTGATTGTGGAGTTTACGGTTACTAAGCTCGGCACAGTGCGGGATCCTGTTGTGGTGGAAGCCACACCAGAAGGCATTTTCGAGCAAGCGGCCATGGATGCTGCACTTAAATTTAAATATAAACCTCGGGTGGTAAATGGTGAAGCAACGGAAGTTTCCGGTGTGCAAAACCGTATTACCTTCCAGATTGATGGGTAAATGATATGAAATGGGTATTATCCACACGTTTGGTTTTTGCAATGTCGTTGGCAATGGGGCTGGTATTCACCAGTGCATCGTTGACCTATGCCTACGGGCAGGACGTAAAAGCCAGTGACAAAAAGACCCGAAAAGTACCTACGTTGCGCGCTAAGGTGTATGAACAATTGGCCCGGGCACAGGCGGCGGCAGATGAGGACGATACTGCGCAAGCCATTGCTATTCTCGATGAAGTAGAAGCTAAGAAAGGTTCAATGAATAGTTATGAGCGTGCCATGCTGTATAATTTTTACGGCTTTATTTACTACAATGCTGAAGCCTATGATGATGCCTTGGCATCCTTCGCCCAAGTTGTGGAACAGCAGCCCATTCCTGAAGCTTTTGAGTTAACCACCTTGTTTACGTTGGCCCAACTCAATTTAATGCAGGGTAACTATGGGCAGAGTATTCATTATCTGGAACGTTGGGAAGCGTTAAATACCGGCCCCGTGCCGCCTAAAAATTTGATAATTAAAGCCCAGGCTTATTATCAGAGCAAGGAATACGAGAAAGCCGAAAAATACATTACCCAAGCCATTAATGATCATGAAGCTCAAGGCATGATCCCTGATGAGAACTGGTTGATTCTGCAACGGGCCATTTATTACGAACTCAAGCAGCCTGAGAAAGTTAAAGCGGTGTTGGTCAAGCTGGTTAAATTGTTTGATGAGCCCAAGTATTGGCTGCAATTAGCGGGCATGTACGGTGAGCTTGGTGAAGAACGCAAGCAGCTGGCCATCATGGAAGCGGCCTATCAGCAAGGTTATGTTACTTCAAGTGCAGACATCTTTAATCTTGCGCAACTGTATTACTACCATAAGGTGCCTTACAAGGGCGCAAAACTCATGGCTCAGGCGATGAAAGAAGGGCTGTTGGAAGAAAACCTGCGTAACTTAAAGTTTTTAGGACAAAGCTGGATATTGGCAAAAGAGCAGGATAAAGCCATTCCGGTGATGCGTCAGGCGGCCCAGTTGTCCCAGGACGGTGAGTTGGATGCCCAACTTGCGCAAATCTTACTGAATGCTGAACGCTGGGATGAAGCCATTGCCGCGGCAGATAGCGCCATACAAAAAGGCGATTTGCGCAATCCAGGGCTGGTGCATTTGGTTAAAGGCATGGCGCTGTACAATCAAAAACAGTATGCCAATGCATTAAATCAACTGGCTGAAGCAGAGAAACATCAAAAAAGCCGAGCCATGGCCCAGCAGTGGAAGCGCTTCGTTGAGACAGAAAAACAGCAGCAGGAACGGCTAAGTTTAGAGCTATCCAGCTAATAGTTAGCGTGCCTTTTTTATCTCTTAACGAGACAAGATAAGCAAGATGCCGGCCTTCTTTGTTGCCGGCTTTTTTTATACTTAAAGTATCATCGTCTTTACACAATTTAGTACGGCGTCTATGCTGTTTTTACGTCTATCAATACATTTTAAACGTCCTGATATTCATGCTTAGGTATGACTTGTTACCTCATGATGCCGATATGTATCGGTTATACTAGGAAAAGATAGCGGTACTAAAAATTCAAAACGGCCACAGTACTGGGTACTAAACAGTACGCATATTCATTTTAAGGGCGACGTTAATGTCTGATACAAGTAATATTAATGAAAATAGTTATAACCTCACGCCTATTTTGTACGATATTCGCGGCTTTTTTATTCTCACCTTTGCCTACAGAAACACCTTATCTTCTCAGGTACGCTTTTTTGCCGAAAACTTAAAAGGGCATCATCTCGAATGTGCCATAGGTACCGGAACCTTTACCGAAATCTGTATGAAACATGCCCGTAAAAAGCAACCGCATCAGGCATTTTCGCTGGTGGGTGTGGATTACTCAAAGGCGCTAATGGGCGGCGCTAAACGTAAATTGAAAGGGGCCGAGCTGGCCATCGAAGATTTGCGCAATATGAGCTACGAGGATGAAACCTTCGATACCGCCAATTTACCCAATGGATACCACACCATTGCCGATATTGATAAAGCGATGTACGAGATTGTTCGAGTGTTGAAAACCGGCGGCCAACTGTACATGAATGTGCTCTTGTACCCTGGAACTGGCTTGATGAATAAAATCAGTACTAAAGTGAATGACTATGGGCAAAGTATCGGCATTTTAAATCGCCCGTACAGCCGTGAGGAGATACTTGAAAGTTTACCCAAGTATGGTTTACGTATTGACGATGAACGTACCATCCAAAATTGTATTTTTATAAAGACAACCAAGCTTTAATATTCGACGCCCGTTTACCCTTTAGTGGGAACTTGACGGGCGCACAGATACCAAAATAAACATCCGCCACAAAAGCCGGCCATACATTGCGCGAATAAGCCTGTGCCACTTCTGGCACCGGCAATCAGGGTGATCCCCATTATCGGTTGTAATGACAGTAGTAACGTCAACAGAGCGATCATGCCGGCGACGGGTAACAGAAATCGCCGCCGTGTAAACCCTGCGGTCACAAGGCCGGTGAATCCAAACCCCAGCAATAAGGCGAGTGCGATACCACTGCCGTAGGCTGGCAGTAATCCATAAATATCGTACAAGGTGGTTTGTATGTTATCGCCTAAGGTGATGTTCACATCCAGCTTGTGTAATTCATACAACACCGATTGCGTATGCGCAGTACTGGCAATAAGGTATGTGACGCACCAAACCGGTAGGAAGATGCGTAAAAATGACAGGGATAGGACTTGGGGCATAGCTGACCACTTGGCAATCACTAAACCCCTGCATCATTTCATGCTAGGGTAGAGAACTCAAGTTTTGAACAATGATAAATCCATTAGAATGTATCGCCTTATTGTTTTTATATTGCTTTGGTCATTATGCGGTGCTGTGGATGCACAACAGCCTGGTGATCTTTACTTGCAGGCTAAACGCATTGCTCCGAATACCTTACAGTCGCCCTGGGCATTGGTACAGTTGCCTGATGAACGTTGGCTTATCACAGAACGGGCTGGCAATCTGGTATTGCTCGGCGACGAACCGCGCATAAAACGCATTCCCCTTAGCTTACCGACACTTTATCATGCTGGACAGGGCGGTTTGCTCGATATTGCCTTAGCCCAGGATTTCGCCCTTTCTGGCCGTATATTGCTAACCTTTTCCCAAGGTACTGCGGATAAAAATCACCTGTCTGTGGCCACCGCGGTTTTTAAAAACGATACCATTAGCAACCTGAACGTCATCTTTTCGGTGACACCGGATAAAGACACGCCGGTCCATTTTGGCGGGCGTTTGGCGGTGATGAATGATGGTACCTGGCTGGTGACCTCTGGTGACGGGTTCGACTTTCGCGAAGAAGCGCAAAAGCGTAGTAGTCAATTAGGCAAAATACTGCGTATTAGAGAAGATGGACAAGCGCCCTTAGATAACCCTTTTGTCGACACGCCTTATATTTATTCCTACGGTCATCGAAACCCTCAAGGGTTAGTGATTGATGATGTTAGCGGTGATATTTATGCCCATGAGCACGGCCCGGATGGGGGTGATGAAATTAATCTAATTCAACCCGGCGGTAATTATGGCTGGCCAGTGGCAACCTATGGGCTGGATTATTCCGGCGCACGGATATCACCCTTTACCGCCTACGATGGAATGATTGCGCCTTTGCTAAACTGGACGCCTTCTGTGGCGCCTTCTTCGATGATCTTGTACGATGGGACATTGTTCCCCATGTTAAAGAATCAGCTGCTGATAACCACACTCAAAGCGCAAAAACTGATTGCGGTGGATATTCATGCTAAGCCTGTTCATTGCAGAGAGATTTTTGCTACTATTATGCAGAAGACGCGTTTGCGTGATATCGCTGTGGGTAACGATGGCGCTATTTATATTTTGACAGATGGAGAAAACGCAACCGTATTTCGTATTGTCCCGTTATGATTAATAAGTCTTCGTTTTAAACTTCTTATTCTGCATAAACAGTATGAATAGTGGTTATAAGTCGGCTTCAGGGGCAATTAAATGTTATTTCGTTGTATGAGCCGGTATAATCTCGGCGTTTAATAGTCATTTTTGGTCCCAAGACCGTTAATTTTACGGGCCAGAATAAATAAGAGGAAGCAATCGTGTTAGAAGACTATCGCAAACACGTTGAAGAACGTGCTGCTGAAGGTATCCCCCCGAAACCCCTCAATCCAGAACAAGTTGCAGGCTTAGTTGAATTATTAAAGAACCCCCCTGCAGGTGAAGAATCATTCCTTTTGGAATTGATCTCAGAACGCGTTCCTCCGGGCGTGGATGAAGCAGCCTACGTAAAAGCAGGCTTCCTAAGTGCTATCGTTAAAGGTGAGGACAGTTCACCGCTAATCGATCGTGAGAAAGCCGTTGAACTGCTAGGCAATATGCATGGCGGTTATAACATCATCACCTTAGTTGATTTGCTTGACGACGCTGACCTTGCACCACTGGCAGCGAAAGAGTTAAAGCATACATTACTGATGTTTGATGCCTTCCACGATGTCGAAGAAAAGCATAAAGCCGGTAACGCCTATGCAACGGAAGTTATTCAATCCTGGGCTGATGGTGAATGGTTTACTTCTCGTCCGAAATTGGAAGAGAAAATCACTTACTCTGTCTTTAAAGTAACCGGTGAAACCAATACCGATGACCTGTCTCCAGCACCGGATGCTTGGTCACGTCCTGATATTCCTTTGCATGCCCTCGCAGCTTATAAAATGACCCGCGATGGTCTTGAGCCTGAAGAGCACGGCGTTAAAGGTCCAATGAAACAAATTGAAGACGTCAAAGCAAAAGGTTTCCCTGTTGCATTCGTCGGTGATGTTGTGGGTACGGGTTCTTCACGTAAATCAGCAACGAACTCTGTGTTGTGGTTCTTCGGTGAAGATTTGCCGGGCGTTCCAAACAAACGCGGTGGTGGTGTCTGTATTGGTAGTAAAGTTGCACCAATCTTCTTTAACACCATGGAAGATGCCGGCGCATTGGTATTTGAAGCCGATGTGGAAAAAATGAATATGGGTGATGTCATCGACATCTATCCTTATGAAGGCAAAATCACCAACCATGAAACCGGTGAAGTACTGGCCGAGTACAGCTATAAATCAAAAGTGATTCTGGATGAAGTGCGTGCCGGTGGCCGTATTAACCTGATCATTGGTCGTGGTCTTACCGACAAAGCCCGTGAAGCATTGGGCTTAGGGCCAGCTGATTTATTCCGTTCGCCAGAACAACCTGCTGATAGCGGCAAAGGCTTCTCACTGGCTCAGAAAATGGTCGGTAAAGCCTGCGGTGTTGAAGGTATTCGTCCTGGTACGTATTGCGAACCTAAAATGACGACAGTGGGATCGCAAGATACCACAGGGCCAATGACCCGTGATGAACTTAAAGATCTTGCGTGTTTGGGCTTCACTGCCGATTTAACTATGCAGTCTTTCTGTCACACAGCGGCTTATCCAAAACCTGTTGATATTGAAACGCAGCACACGTTGCCAGACTTTATTATGAACCGTGGTGGTGTTTCATTGCGCCCAGGCGACGGTATCATTCATAGCTGGTTAAACCGTATGTTATTGCCTGATACTGTAGGTACAGGTGGTGACTCTCACACCCGTTTCCCTCTGGGTATTTCCTTCCCAGCAGGTTCTGGCTTGGTGGCTTTCGCAGCCGCAACAGGGGTGATGCCTCTGGATATGCCAGAATCTATTCTGGTCCGTTTTAAAGGTGAACGTCAGCCTGGTATCACATTACGTGATCTAGTACATGCCATTCCGTTATACGGTATTAAGCAAGGCCTGTTAACGGTTGAGAAGAAAGGTAAGATCAATCAGTTCTCCGGTCGTATCCTAGAAATCGAAGGCTTGGAAGACCTGACGGTAGAACAGGCATTTGAACTATCTGATGCCTCGGCAGAACGTTCTGCGGCAGGTTGTACCATTAACTTGTCAGAAGAATCCATTGCTGAATACCTGCGTTCTAACATCACCATGTTGCGTTGGATGATTAACGAAGGCTATGGCGACCCACGTACCCTTGAGCGTCGAGCTCAGAAAATGGAAGAGTGGTTGGCTAACCCAACACTGATGCGTGCGGATGCGGATGCTGAATATGCAGAAGTTATCGAAATTGATTTGGCTGACATTAAAGAGCCTATCGTATGTTGCCCTAACGATCCTGATGATGCGAAAACATTGTCTGAAGTTGCCGGTAATAGCGTAGATGAAGTCTTCATCGGTTCTTGTATGACCAATATCGGTCACTTCCGTGCAGCAGGTAAACTGTTAGAGCAATACAATAAAACATTGCCTACCCGTTTATGGATTTCTCCACCGACGAAGATGGATAAAGCCCAGTTAATGGAAGAAGGCTACTACAACATTTACGGTCGCGTAGGTGTACGTACAGAAATGCCAGGTTGTTCATTATGTATGGGTAACCAAGCTCGTGTAGATGCCGGTGCAACAGTCTTGTCTACGTCTACTCGTAATTTCCCGAACCGTCTTGGTGATGGTGCCAATGTGTATCTTACTTCTGCAGAATTAGCCGCAGTAGGTGCCATTATTGGCCGTATTCCAACTGCTCAAGAGTATATGGAATATGCCGGTAAGATCGACTCTATGGCAGCCGATGTATACCGCTACCTGAACTTCGATAAGATGGATAGCTTTAAGAAAGCTGAAGAAGATGCGAAGGCTAATATCATTCCAACATTGAATGTTGCCTGACTTGGCGTATAAACTAGCAAGCTGGGCACCCTAGGGGCCCGGCTTTTTTTATGCCTATTTTTTAAATACCCTTACAACAAGGTAAACACAATGAAATTATTGCCAGTGATAAGAAACCTGTTATTGATCAGTGCAGTGGCGCTAGCTGCTTGCCAATCATTGGCACAGGAGCCGGTGGAATTTGCCCAGGCAACCATCGTTATCAATGAGAAGCCATTGACCGTTGAGTTTGCTAAAACCCAAATGCAACGGGCCCGCGGCCTGATGTTCCGAAAATCATTGTGTGATGATTGTGGTATGCTTTTCTATTTTTCGCCTGCCCGTAAGGCGAGTATGTGGATGAAAAATACCTACGTTGCCCTTGATGTGGCATTTATCGACAGAAACGGCGTGATTACCGATATAAAACCGCTGATGCCCCAGGATTTAACCTCAGTGGGCGCATCCAAAGTGGTAACCTATGCGCTGGAAATGAATCAAGGCTGGTTTGCCGCCAACAATGTTCGTGTGGGTGACCAGATAAGTGTCAATTTATAGCTCAGTAAAAGATTGAGTTTTCATCGGAGAACGCAGTGACCAATTCTCTTAATATTGCCAAATTTGGTGGTACCAGTGTAGCCACATATGAAGCCATGGAAAATTGTGCGCGTATTGTGGTGGCGAATAAAGCAACCCGTATCGTTGTTGTGAGTGCCCAAGCAGGGGTAACGAATCATTTGGTGAGCATGGCCCATACGCCTCTTACCAGTGAGCAAATAGAAACCACTTGTCAGGCCATTGTGGATATAGAGCGGGCGGTACTGGATAAGTTAGCAGACAAAGACAGTGTTGCTGGGAAACTTGATGATTTGTTTGATGAACTTCGCGGGTTAGCCTTCCACGAAGAAATCCTTCATCGGGATGACTTAAAAGACCAGCTATTATCTATGGGCGAGCGCATGTCGTCGCTGCTGTTTAGCGCCGTATTGGCAGAGCAATCGGTACCAACATTAAACTTTGACGTGCGAAAAGTATTACGCACTGACGATGTTTATGGTGAGGCGGCGCCACAACTTGAAGACATTGCTACCCTGGCAACCCGATTGCTACGACCTGAAATTGAACGGGCCATTGTGGTGACCCAAGGGTTTGTCGGCGCCGATAGCCAAGGCAAAACCACCACCTTAGGCCGGGGGGGATCGGACTTTACCGCGGCATTATTGGCAGAAGCTTTAGATGGCGATACCTGTGAAATCTGGACTGATGTAACAGGGGTCTATACGACCGATCCTCGTATTGTTTCTGCCGCATATCCGTTACCGGAACTTAGTTTTGAAGAGGCGGCTGAAATGGCCACTTTTGGCGCAAAAGTGCTGCATCCAGCGACGATGGAGCCCGCCCTTCGTAAAGACATCAAGGTGTTTGTGGGATCAAGCAAAGCGCCGGAAAAAGGCGGTACCTGGATCATGCGTAACTGTGAGCATGAACCGCCATACCGGGCCATCACCCGTCGCAAAGAGCAGGTGATGGTGACGGTAAAAACCCCGAAAATGATGTACGCACAAGGTTTTCTACAACAGGTTTTTGCCATTATTGCCAAGCATAAACTCAGTGTTGATTTGGTGACTACCTCGGAAATATCAGTGTCTTTCACTCTGGATAACCCAGCCAATTCTGTGGCTCAGCGATTAAACAAAGCCACCTTGGCAGAATTGGAAACCATTTGCGATGTGACCGTGGAACATGGCTTTGATTTGGTCACCGTGGTGGGCAATCATATGCAAACCGCTAAAGGGGTATCCAGTAAAATATTTGCGGCGGTTCACGATTACAATTTACGGATGATTTGTTTCGGTGCCAATCCACACAATATGTCCTTTTTGGTTAACCACCAAAACAGTGATGATATTGTGCAGAAGTTGCATCGAGAACTGTTTGAATAGAACGATGGCAATCTACAAGGTTGCCACAACCTGATGATCAATACCTTATCAGTACGTGCGTATAGCCGGCAAAAAGTTGGCCATGCGCATCCCTTCTATCAACTGGTTTTGCCGTTACATGGCGTGATTAATATCTCTGTGGGAGACTTTAACGGTAGCGTAGGGCCTAGTGAATGCGTAATCGTAAAACCCCATCAAATCCATCATTTTACTGCCGAAGAAAATGCCCGCTTTTTGGTGGCTGATCTTGATACCTTGCCCACGACGCTGAGTGATTCTGAGGTCAGCGTGTTTTCAATCAGCCAACCCATGGCTAAGTTACTGCCGTTTATCGCTTGCCAACTTGAAACCAAAGTGAGTGCTCAAATCGAACAAACAATGATAACCACATTTCTTGCGGTTCTTGATGAACAACAACTGGGGCTAACCATGACGCCCCGTATGGGTAAAGTGGTTCATTTCATTCATGAGCATCTTCATGATTCCCTGAGTATTCCTGTTCTCGCCGAGGTGGCTTGTCTAAGCGCAACCCAATTTAAAAAACAATTTCGTGCCCAACTTAACACCACGCCTGCTCGTTATATTCTTGCTTTACGGATGGAAAAATCCAAGGCACTGCTTATTAATACGGATCTGAGTATGCTGGATATTGCACAAGCAGTAGGGTATCAGGACGTCTCCGCTTTTAGTCGCCGCTTTTCCCACTACTTTGGTTTACCGCCGTCTAAAATCACCCGTTAGAGGGCGTAAATAATGCGTCTTTTTGAGCATGGGAAGTGTCCAATCTGCAAAGAGAAAATAAACCTAAACTTATATAATGAGCATATAATCCTAGGTTGAGTTTTTCATTATGTCTGAACAGCAATATAGATTCCGTTGTGTTTTTGCCATCGTTGTTGCCAGTATTTTGTGGGGAACCACCGGCACCGCGGCGAGTTTTGCCCCGGATGTGAGTCCATTGGCCATCGGTGCTATCGCCATGGGTGGCGGCGGTTTACTCATGTGTTTGCGGGTACTAAAAGGCCTGTTACAACACCGTGGCGCATTGTGGATGCAGGGCCGAGCCTTATTGCTGGGCGCCGCTTGCGTGGCCATATATCCGTTAGCGTTTTATTCTTCCATGGCTATGGCCGGGGTGGCCATCGGAACCATTGTTTCTATCGCTAGTGCGCCGTGTTTTGCGATGATCCTTGATATGTGGCTCAACCGAAAGCCATTAACCGCGAGGTGGGTGCTGAGCTTGGTGTGCGGGGTCGCCGGCATTGCCTGTTTAACCTTGACTAAATCCCCTGAACACAGCGAGACTGTGATGAAGACAAGAGAGTGGGGCATCGGTTTGGGGTTGCTGGCAGGGTTGACCTACGCTGGCTATTCGTGGATCACAAAACACCTGATTACCGGTGGTGTTGTCTCCGGTGTGGCAATGGCAGCCCAGTTTGGCCTGGCTGCTTGTGTGTTACTTCCTTCACTGCTTTTTACCGGCGCTAATGTTACTGACTCCATAACCAATATGAGTGTGGCGATTTATATGGCAGTAGTGCCCATGTTTTTAGGCTATCTGTTATTTGGCTATGGCTTACGTAAGATTGATGCTAGCACCGCAACGCTGATCACCTTGTTAGAACCCGTTGTGGCTACATTACTGGCGGTGTATTTGCTTACAGAGCGATTTACGCTAACAGGATGGATAGGCATAGGATTGATTGGCTTGTGCTTAAGTATACAAATGGGCAAAAAGCCGTTTAAGAGGAAAACGGCCGCACCGGATAGTGCGGCAACCAAAACTTAAACTTTAAATTGTCGAATGGACTGTTGTAATTCCTCAGCCAAGCGAGCGACCTCGGTGCTGGATTCTGAGGTTTGCTGGGCACCAGCGGTGGTTTCTTCGGCAATATCCACAATGGTTTCCAGCTTTTCACTGATTTCCTGTGAAACGGTATTTTGTTCTCGGGCTGATTGCTCGATTTGTGTACTGACATCATAGGCTTTACGTACAGCGTCAGAAATCATATCTAACGCCCGAGTCGCGTTATCGGTTTGTTCCACACATACCGTGGTCTGATCTTTGCCCTGATTCATTACAGATACCGCTTTTTCAGCACCGGCTTGCAGTACTTCAATCATTTCATTGATTTCTTGGGTTGATTGCTGGGTCCGTGAAGCCAATGTACGTACTTCATCGGCAACCACCGCGAAGCCACGACCGTGTTCACCGGCTCGGGCGGCTTCAATGGCGGCATTTAATGCCAGCAGATTGGTTTGGTCGGCGACACCGCGGATAACATCCAGGATCCCGCCAATGCTGGCACTGTCTTGATGCAATTTATTGATAACTTCAGCCGCTTGTTGCACGTCTTCAGCCAGCACTTCAATGGTGCGTTTATTTTCCGTGGAGATGGCACGGACTTTTTCCGCTTCTGTATCTGCATTACGGATTTCATTTAAGGTATCTTCGGCTCTTTGTGTCACCATTTGAGATGTGCTGTGCATCTCTGTGGTGGCGGTGGCAACCTGAGCAATTTGAGATTTCTGGTTTTGAATAGAGTGGGTGGTTTGTGTAGTCACCGTTGATGTTTGTTCAGATGCTGCCGCTAATTGCTCCGCCCGGGTATTAATGCCCACGATCAGGGTTTTCAGGTTTGCAATGAGGGTATTACAGTTTTTCGCTAGCTGTCCAAATTCATCCTCAGCGGAGTCGTCAAGGCTTTGGGTAAGATCACCGGAGGAGGCCACGGTTAGCAGTTTATTCACACGATTGAGCGGACGGGTAATGGCAGTCACTGTCCAGTAACCAATACCCAGAGCGATGGCCAATGACGCCAAGGCAATGATGATAACGATAAGATTACCGGTGCTCACTTTACTGGTCACCTGCTCATCGATTAAGTCGGCTTTTTCGTCGGCGGCACGAAGGAGTATTTCCAAGGCGGTGATGCCTTCAAGGCTGTTGGTATCTGAACGGGTTAAGGCTTCCTCGGCGGCATTACGGTGATCTAATCGGGATTTTTGTAATGCTAACACGCCATCGCTACCGCTAATGGCATCAATGGCATCATTCACCAGTGTGGCAATTTCATCTAAGGAGCCGGTGGTATCGTTGCCCCGTGCAGCACCCTGTATACTATTAAGTAATTCTCTGACATTACCCACCGTCAGCTCAACTTCGTTGCCAATCACTTGGGCACGAACTTGGGTTTGGGTTTTGGTGTATTCGGTGGAAACGGTAATCAGTGACATCAGGGTGGATTCGAGTTTGTCACCTATTTTAGCCGCCTCCTGTAAAGCGGTATTGTCGGCAACATCATCAGATTCTGAAAAATCCAATAAGTAGGTAGAGGCATCATCGGCGTTATCTTCAAGCTCCCCCATGCGATCAGAAATGGCATTGCGCATCTCCATGGATTGTCGATGGTTAGCATACATGGCTTCAACATTACTTTCGTATGCTTGATAAGCAGATTCGATGTCTTTGAGGCTTTTTTGCATAGCGCTGTCATCAGCCAGTACGGTATTGAGTTTTTTGAGTTCTGACGCGAAGGTAGCTTTACTGGAGGTAAATACTTTATATTTTTCTTCTAAACCGCTAATACTTTCTTCGATATAGGCTTCAAAGGTCACCCGTCCCATATTAAGAAAACTGGCTTTAAGCGCGTTGCTACTCGATAACGTCGGTACGGCTACCTGATTAACTTCATCTATTGCTGAGCCGACGGAGTTTAAATTTATCAGTGATGAGACACTTATGACGATCAGTAATAAACTGATGGTGATAAAGCCACCGATAATTCGCATTGCGACCGTGATTTTCATCCGAACTCCTAAAAACACAGTGTCATTATTGTGTATTTGTAATTTTGTGTTTGTGTGACATTGTTGCCACCCGTTGTTTATAGCCTCTGAGCTGCCAACATAGTTGAATTGCTGCTGGCTCTAATACATATCGACGTGAAAATATTATTCTTTAGTCGCATAGTTGCAGATTGGCCACGATTGTAACCAGAACAATAAGACAATCGCCACCGATAATCAAAATGTCAGAGTATCCATACCTCTGAATGGGTATTTATGCAGATACGCAAACGTAAGAATTCGATTCTATGCATAAGGCAGTAAGGGTATTTCCCCATACATAACCGGTATCCAAACCAATAAACTGATTTGAGTTGGTTTCCCCTTCAAGGGCGGCCCAATGTCCAAATACAACCGTCTGATCCTGGCTTAAGCCGTGGTTTGGCACGGTAAACCAGGGGCATAGTCCATAGCCAGCATCATCGGGATGGGATTTAGTGGCAAATTCCAATTGATGTTTATCACCCAAAAAGCGCATTCGTGTACAGGCGTTAATGATGAAGCGTTCTCTATCGATACCACAAAGATCATCGCGCCAAGTATTTGGACCATCGCCATACATGCTTTTTAATAGCGAAACCCATTGTGGGCTTTTTAGTTTGTTGCTGATCTCATCGCTTAACGCCAATAATTTATTGGTGGACCAGTGGGGATAAAGACCGGCGTGGACAATCGTATGGTTGTTGGTAACTTGCAGGGCTAAGGGAAATTGGCGAAACCAGTGGATGATTTTTTCTAGCGACGGCGATTCTAACAAGGAGCTCAGCCGGTCATTTTTCTTGGCTTTTTTGAGGCCTTGGGTAATGGCCAAAAAGTGAAGATCATGGTTGCCAAGGACGGTGCTAAAGCGGTCTTCAAGTTTCATTAAATATTGCACGGTGGATAATGAGTCTTCGCCACGGGCAATTAAATCACCTACGGCAAATAAGCGATCACGCTTTTCATTGAAATTGGCTTTTTCAAGCAATTTCATCAGGCCACCATAGCAGCCCTGTATATCTCCCACGATGAGGGTTTGAGATGGGGTCATTATATGCCCTGTATATTTATCTTTGAGAAATCGAAATGCAAATAGCTAATTAAGTGCGTTAGGTACACTCAGACTGAAAATATCGATGGGAACACGGAATCGTTCACCGTTTTCGTTCTCCATTTCGTAATAGCCTTGCATACTTCCCACCGGTGTGTCCAGTAATGCGCCACTGGTATACTGGTATTCGCTGGTGGGTTCGATAATCGGTTGTTTGCCAACCACGCCTTCGCCCTTTACCTCAGTATTTTTGCCGTTACCGTCGGTAATTAGCCAATAGCGGTTAATCAGCTGTACCCGCATATTACTGTAATTTCTAATGGTGATATGGTACGCAAAGGCGTACTTATCTGAACCGCTGGCAGGGTGGTCCGGTAAATGTTTGGTGGAAACCGACACTAAGATATTTGATGATGAGTGCATTACGCCACCTCATCACGTTCTGCAACAAAGTTTGCAATGGCGGCGAAATCCGCAAGGGAAAGGGTTTCGGCTCGGGCCGTGGCCGACAGATCTAGCTGCCCCAGTTCTTCTTCACTGACATAGTCTTTTAAACTGTTGCGAATTGTCTTGCGACGCTGATTGAATGCCGCCGCACAGACTTTTTCTAGCAATGGCACACTTTTAAGGGCCACTGGCGGTGCACTGTGGGGGATTAAACGTACTACCGCAGAATCCACTTTCGGTGGTGGCTTAAAGGCCTCAGGCGGCACATGTAGAACTGGGATCACCGTACAATAATATTGAGCCATCACTGAAAGACGCCCGTAGCTTTTCGAGCCCGGCGCAGCGGCTAAACGATTCACCACTTCTTTTTGCAGCATAAAATGCATGTCGTGTACGTGAGACGAGAAGGAAAACAGGTGAAACATCAATGGCGTGGAAATATTGTAAGGTAAATTTCCAAACACCCGAAGTTTACCTTTGGGGTTGGGCATTTGCTCCAATAAGTCGGTAAAATCCAGCTTAAGGGCATCTTGTTCCACAATGGTCAGCTTTGTACCATGAAATGGATGATGGCGTAAGCGATCAGCCAGGTCGCGGTCAAGTTCCACCACGGTGAGTTTAGAAACTTCTTCACAGACAGGATCTGTCAGTGCGCCTAAACCCGGACCAATTTCTACCAGATTTTCGCCTTCCTGTGGGTTGATAGCATTGACTATATTACCGATTACGTAATCGTCGTGCAGAAAGTTCTGTCCAAAGCGTTTACGCGCCGTGTGCCCTAGGTGTGTTTTACTCATTGTTGTCGATTCGCTAGCTCTATGGCTTTTTGTAGTGCAATTCTGAAGCTACCGGCATCTGCCTGGCCTGTGCCAGCAAGATCGCAGGCCGTACCGTGATCCACGGAGGTTCTAATAAACGGCAGTCCGAGTGTGATATTCACTGCCGCACCAAACCCTTTATATTTTAGCACCGGTAGTCCTTGATCATGATACATCGCCAGTACCACATCGGCATCATCCAGATATTTCGGCTGGAAAATGGTATCTGCCGGCAGTGGCCCAGTAATATTCAGTCCTTCCTCTCTTAATGACTCCAATGCAGGAATGATGGTCATCAACTCTTCGGTGCCAAGATGGCCACCTTCACCGGCATGGGGGTTTAAGCCACACACATAAATGTGGGGGGAGGGAATACCAAATTTCAGTTTAAGATCGGTGTTAATAATGTGAATCACTTTATACAAGCGTTCACGGGTAATGGCTTTTGCCACGTACTCTAAGGGAATATGGGTGGTGGCCAAGGCCACGTTTAGCCCTTCTGTGGACAGTAACATCACCACATCCATGGTATTTGACTGATGGGCGAAATACTCGGTGTGCCCACTAAAGGAAACGCCTGCTTTATTGATAATACTTTTATTCACCGGCCCGGTGACCACTGCATCAAACCCTTCTTCCATGTTGGCATGACAGGCTTGTCTGAGGGTTTCAACAACATAATGGCCATTATCGCTGTTAAGTTCGCCGGGCACCACCTCGGTGCTGGTATCGATCTGTTTAATATACAAGGAACCAGGAGGTTGAATGGCATCAATCTCTGGCGTATATGGAATTAGCGAAATGGGCAAACCCAGAATAGCGGCCCGAGCCTTGAGCATTTCAGCATCGCAAAAGACCACAAGTTGCGCATCCCAGGCTTCTTGTGCGAGTGAAATGATAAGATCCGGGCCAATGCCCGCCGGTTCTCCGGGTGTTACCGCTATGCGTATGGGTTTCATATAGTCAACGCCTGTCTTACTCTAATACTTCAATGTAGGCGGAATCACGCATTTCACGCAACCAGGTTTCAGATTCTTCTTTAAACTTTCGGCTATATAGCAACTGACGGGCCTTGTCTTCTTTGCGCTTTTCGGTGGCGTCATCGAAACGTCGGTCGATAAGTTGCAATAAATGCCAGCCATGAACAGAGCGCACCGGTTGGCTGTATTCACCGGGCTTGAGTTTTGCTAATGCGTCTCTAAAAGCAGGAACATAAATGGTAGGGTCAGCCCAACCTAATTCGCCGCCTTTAAGTGCGGAACCGGGATCTTCCGAATATTCTTTGGCCAGTTCTGCAAAGTCGGCTTCGCCGTTAATCAGCTTCTCACGAAACTCCAAGAGCATCTCTTTGGCTTTATCATCACTTAAAATAATAGAAGGCTTGATAAGAATGTGACGGGAATTCACTTCTTCAATGGTCACTTTTTCAATACCACGGGTATCTTTGATTTTAAGGATATGGAAACCGGCGCCGCTGCGGATCGGTCCCACTAAATCGCCTTTTTCTTTACCTTGTACCGCTTCGGCAAACAATGTTGGCATGGAGTTAATGTTCAACCAGCCCATGTCACCGCCTTCCAGGGCATTGGAACCCGAGGACGAAGTAATGGCGATTTTGGTAAAATCTGAGCCACCTTCTAGCAATTCAAGTACTTTGTCGGCTCTTGCACGGGCACTGGCTAGTTCTTCTGCAGTTGGATCTGATGGTAAACCAATAAGAATGTGACCTAGATGGTATTCTGCCTGCTCTGCACCTTGTTGGTCCATGAGATTGACCAAGCTTTCTACTTCTTGAGGCGTAATATAAACCCGACGGCGGACGTTGGCGCGGCGAACTTCACCTATGATGAGTTCTTCTCGTACATCTTCACGGTAATCGTCGTAGGACATGCCTTCTTTTTGCAATTCAGAACGTAAATCCGCCACCGTTGCTCCCTGTTGCTGAGCGATGTTGCTGATGGTTTCTTCTAATTGGGGATCGCTAACCTGTATGCCCATGCGTTCAGCCATTTGCATTTGCAGGCTTTTCACGATGAGTCTTTCGATTGCTTGAGTACGCAGCACGCGATCTGAGGGTAACTCTTGCCCCTGTGCTAGGGCATTTTTTTTCACTTCTGCAACCAGATCTTGGATTTCACTTTCCAGTATAACCCCTTGATCGACAATAACGGCGACCTTGTCTAACGAGACAGGCTGAGCCATGCTCATAAATGTGAACAGAGCACTGATACAAATCGCGCGGATAATGAACTTCATAATCACTCTTTTTATAGGTTTACTTTATGCAGACCATTGTTTCACAGAACAACGGGCGCGTTAATTTAAACTATATGGCTTTCTGTAGCCAAATAATCCTTTAGACAACATATCGCTGCTGCTTGAGCTTGATCCCAACCCTTTGAAAATGAACTGCATGGAAATGCTGGAATCAAATTCGTCGGTAGATTGCTCGCCGTCAGATGAATAACGGTTACTCAGCTGCCGTTGCGCAATGATTTGGATCGCCCAACAACATGACTCATATTGCACACCGAAATAGTTTTCTATGCTCCGGTGTCCCTCCAGATCGCGGTAAGTACGCCCTACGACTTGCCAGCGATCAGAAATTGGCCAACTGGCAGACAACCCTACTTGGTCAATGGTTTCGTCAGAGAGTTCCCTTACATAACGATGAGTAAGTTTCACCAGCTTATTACTGCTTAGACGATATTCCAGCGTTGTACTGCTGCGCTCTACTTTATCGGTTTCCGTGGCAAGTTGTAAATCTGCGTGAAAATTCCAATCTTCATACAAGCGCCAATCTACCTCACCAGCCAGCAATGAACGATCGGTTTCTTTTGCCGCAGCAATAACGCGATTATCATCGAGATAAAATATCTGACCTACACTGGCGACAAATTGTTCCCGATTGGCACTATCAAGTAAGCGACTGGTTAATGCTAGGGTGACTTGGTTATTGTCTGTAATGCGATCAAAACCGGTAAAATCTTGGGCTCTAAATAGCCCTTCCACGTCTGTTAGCCATATGGTGGTATCGTAAAAGCCTATGTTACTCTGATCTTCATAGGAGGTATAAAGATATTGCATGCGCGGTTCTAATGTCATGGATAAATCATCGCTAAACCAGCTATCATCCCGCTCAAAATACAGCGCACCATAGAGTTTTGCCTGCCCTAAAGTACGATTAACGGTTTTGTCTAACTCGGTTCCCTCAATATTACTTTGTCGATAATAGGTATTTAACGCGCTAAATTCTGCGGAAAATTCACCCCATTGACGTTGGTAGGGGATGGCAATGGTGGGGGCGGCGTGAAAACGCATGGCCGTAGGCTCATCTGCCGAGGTATTATCAAACCATGCCAGCTCTGAATTTAAGCGAAATTCCAAATATTCCGCTAACGGCAAGGTGTAATTCATTTTCGCTTCCGGCAGTGCCCGGTAGGTATCTGGGTAGTCACCGATAATTTCAAAATCCTTAGCGTGTAAGGTAAACAATAAATTTTCAGAGGTATAGCTGATACTGCCCGTGCGGGAAAGATGGGTATCTGCACGAGAATAGTAATCAGAGCCTAGATCCACAATGTAATTGTCGTCACTGATCCCATTTAAATCAACGGACGTGCTCCAATCTTTATTGAGCTCTCCATGATGGTAGAAGCGATAGAAATACCGATCGGGGCTACCGGCCATGTCCGTATCATTAGGGAGATACTCTACATTTACTTGGCTGGTACTGTTTTGGGACATGTGCCTGAATTCTGTTTTAAGTTGAAGGCCGCGGTTGGTCATTAAACGCGGCGATATGGTCATATCGTAGTTGGGCGCCATGTTCCAGTAAAAAGGCTGTTCGTAATCGATACCGGTGGAGGACGAGTTAGACAGCGTGGGAAATAAAAAGCCCGTTTGCCGTTCCGTTGTCAGCGGAAATGCGAAATAAGGCAAATAAAAGACAGGTACATCACCGAGATAAAAACGGGTATGTTTGGCTTCGCCCCAGGCTTTACCCCGTCGAATACTGATTTCCGATGCTTTTATTACCCATTCTTCTTCGCCTTCCGGACAGGTCGTAAAGCGCGCATCCCGCAAGATCAAACCGTCCTGGGTATTTAATGCAATGGTGCTGGCATCACCACGACCTGCGGAATCATTAAAATGGTAGACCGTAGAAGACATGGTTAAGCTTTCATCCACAGAATCGACATCTACGGTATCCGATGATACCTGTATTTGCTTGTCGGCATAGTTGACGTCGCCCTTGGCATGCAACTGCTTACCGTTTTCAATGATCTGGGCTTGATCCGCTGAAATGGTGGCTGAATCAGACACAATATCAACGTCACCGGTAAATTGCGCAACTTTACGTTCAATGATTTCGGCGCGATTTGCTTCCACCTTTATCTGGCCGGCGGGCATCAATTGTTTGCTATTAAAGGTTATGGAAGTTACCGGGCAAAGTCCTACAACATCGTCGTCTGACGGTTTTTTAGATGGAGCTTGCTGAGCCAGTGCAATGGGACTGCTCAGTGAAATTACCAAAAAGAAGGCACAGGTGTTTTTCATGCGTTAGTGGAAGGCCTGTTTAATTATCACACTCTACGTATATGACAGTACGTTCAGAACAGGTGTTACTGTGTGTGAATCGTGTCCGAATCAAGGCATAATCCCCTTGAAATGGGTACTTGCCATAAAAGCGTTAATTCTAAGCACTTCTGCGTCAAGAACCAACCTTCAGACTAAAAAAATTGTTAAGTTTTACATAGATTCTCGTTTACAGTGGATTTTTCCCTTTAATCTTCCCTCAACAATGCCATATAAAGGGGATTGTTAAGGCGTAAGCTTGGGTATACGGGAATAAACAGGAGAGTAGTGGTATGTCATATTGGGGAAAGATCCTCGGTTTTATTTTTGGATATATGTTTCTGAGACTTCCCGGCGCCATTTTGGGGTTAGTTGTCGGGCACTTTTTTGATAAGGCCTATAGTCAGGATTTTAGTCAACTAGGCGGTTTCGGACGTTTTTTTACTGATCAGTCTGGCATGAAGCAACAGGCCGTCTTCTTCCACGCGTTGTTTTCATCCCTTGGCCATTTAGCGAAAGCCGACGGTCAGGTCACCGATCGTGAAATTAAAATTGCCACCTTGCTCATGGATGACATGCAATTGTCAGGGGAGGCGAGACAAGAAGCTCAGCAGGCATATAGAGAAGGAAAGGCTGCGGATTTTCCGTTATCGTCCACATTGAAAGGCTTCGTGGAATCTTGTCACGGACGCCGCGATATTTTACAGATGTTTTTGGAAATCCTGATCCAGGCCGCCTTTGCCGATGGTAATTTATCTGCGCCGGAGTATAAGGTGTTGGAAAAAGTCGCGATGACGTTAGGTTTTAAACGTCGGGATCTGGATTTTCTTATTGCTGCTTTTGATGCCCAAATGCGCTTTCGTCAACGTGGAGGACAGCAAGGTCAACAACAACGGACTTCATCTTATACCGACACCCAAACCTTAGACGATGCCTATCGGATACTCGGTGTATCGGCCAGTGATGATGATAAAACCATTAAGCGGGCTTATCGGAAACAAATGTCTGAGCACCATCCGGATAAACTGGCCTCAAAAGGCTTACCCCAGCAGGCGATGGATATTGCCAAAGAGAAAGCCCAGGATATTCAAGCAGCCTATGAACTGATTAAAGAAAAGCGCGGTTTTTAATTGATGGATAAAGGGACACTCAACGATAAGAACCAGACACATATCGATAATTTTATTGATATGTTGTGGCTGGAAAAAGGATTAAGCGACCATACCCAACAGAGCTACCGCACTGATTTGGTTAAGTTGGCGCTTTTCTGCCAGTCTAAGGGGCTAAACGACATTAGTTTATTGACCTCTGAAGACTTGCAATCTTATCTTCACTTTCGCCACGAGATGGGATTATCGGCCCGCAGTACCCAGCGGGCAATGTCGGCCATGCGCAGCTTTTTTACCTATATGATCGGCCAGCATGTACGCAGTGACAATCCCGTAACTCAGCTGGCGAAGCCAAGAATGCCCAAAACACTGCCTTCCTCCTTAAGTGAGCGACAGGTGGAAGACTTACTCAATGCGCCCGACGTTGAAAACCCCGTGGAATGCCGCGACAGGTGCATGCTGGAAGTGCTTTATGCCACGGGATTACGGGTAAGTGAATTAACCGGCTTACGCATGGATCAGGTCAGTTTGCAGCAAGGTGTGGTGCGAGTCACGGGTAAAGGCAATAAAGAACGCTTAGTGCCCTTAGGGGAAGACGCCATGGACTGGATTTTAATTTACACCAAAGAAGCCCGTCCCACGTTAATTAAACACAATACCGATGTGTTATTTGTGAGTCTACGGGGCGTACAAATGACCCGGCAGACTTTCTGGCATCGGATTAAATGCTATGCACAACGGGCCGGTATTGTGCAACCTCTTTCACCCCATACCTTGCGCCATGCCTTCGCCACTCATTTATTAAACCACGGCGCAGATTTACGGGTGGTGCAGATGTTACTAGGGCATAGCGATTTATCCACCACGCAAATATACACACACGTGGCCACAGAACGGCTTCAAAACCTGATCCATACCCATCATCCTCGAGGCTAGCACCCCGTAGTCGATAAAAAGTGCATAGAGTGATATCAGATACCTTTGTCGTGGGTGGCTTTGTGGTAGTATCAAACAATTGAATATTTTTGACATTCCACCCGGTCTAGTATGACCGTAGTAGAAATCATCATTAATAACCGGGTCCCCATAGGAGTCTTTGTGAAGAAAATTCGTCGAGCGGTCATGCTATCGCTAGGTATTGCAATGTCAGTAAGTTGTTCTGCTGAGTCTGTTGAATCACAATCTGGCCAATCAGCAAAGGCTGCTGTGAGCGCCGACAATAGCGCATTAATCACCAGTAAGGTCAAAGACTTGGTGGGGGTTGCGCCAGACTCTATTGCGAACTCACCGGTTAATGGATTACTTGAGGTTGTGGCGGCAAATCAGGTGTTTTACCTAACAGAAGATGCCGATTACATGTTTTTTGGTCATATCTATGATGTCAATGCCGACATGAAAGACATAACCGAAGCGACCTTAGGACAGGTGCGCCTTGACACCATTGCCCCCTTTGAAAAAGACAGCATTGAATTTAAAGCCGAGGATGAAAAACACGTCATTACGGTGTTTACCGATTATAGCTGCGGTTATTGCAAAAAATTACATCGTGAAGTGGATGAACTCAATGAGGCCGGTATTACCGTGCGTTATCTTGCATGGCCTCGCGCTGGTTTGGGTACGGATAATTATCGCAATATGGTTTCTATTTGGTGTTCTGATAACCCCAAAGAGGCCTTGTCCCGTGCAAAAGCCGTATCTAATCCTACCTTTAGCGGTGAGACCTGTGAAAACACCGTGGCTGAACAATTTAAAGCAGGCAGAAAATTGGGCGTACGTGGTACACCGGCGATTATCTTTGATAACGGCAAGATGGTACCCGGCTATAAACCGGCCGACGTGTTAATCGAAGAAATTTACGCTGCTGATTAATCCTACGGTTATGTCTCTTCCTATTGTTAGGCGCGCGGTGAATACTGATGCGCCCTTAAGCACGGATCTTCACCCTGTACTCGATCGCATCTACCGTGGGCGGGCCGTTCAATCCTTAGCTGAGCTGGATAATGCAACGGGGCAGTTGGCGCATTTTCATGAGCTTAAAGGTATTGATACGGCGGCCCAGTGTTTAGTGAATGCCATCAAAACCAATAAGCGCGTCACCATCATTGGTGATTTTGATGCTGACGGTGCCACCTCCACGGCAGTGTGTATGCTGGCGTTAAAACAAATGGGGTTGGCACAGGTCACTTATTTGGTGCCTAATCGCTTTGATTTTGGTTATGGTCTTAGCAAAGAAATTGTGGATGTGGCGTACCAACAAGGTACAGATATTCTGCTTACTGTGGATAATGGCATTGCCTGTGTTCCTGGGGTTACGCACGCAAAATCACTGGGCCTTGAGGTCATTGTCACCGATCATCACCTGCCTGCTGAAACCTTGCCGCCCGCCGATGCAATTGTGAATCCAAATCAACCCGGATGTCCTTTCCCTTCTAAACATTTAGCGGGGGTTGGCGTTGCCTTTTATTTGATGTTGGCGGTACGGGCGGCGTTAAATAAAGCCCAGTGGTTCAACGAGCAAAATCCCGCGCCAAATCTGGCATCCTTACTGGACATTGTGGCGGTGGGGACGGTAGCCGATGTGGTGCAACTGGACAAAAATAACCGCGTACTTGTACACCAAGGGCTACAGCGCATTCGCAGCGGTCGCTGTCGACCGGGAATAAAAGCCCTATTTGAAATCGCCAACAGAAATAAGCCCTTAGGCTACTTAAATGCCACCGATTTAGGCTTTGTGATCGGGCCAAGATTAAATGCCGCAGGCCGCTTAGATGATATGGCATTGGGCATTGAGTGTTTACTTTGCGAAGATGCTCTGCAAGCGCGGCACATGGCGGCGGAGCTTGACCGATTGAATCTGCAGCGCAGAGCCATCGAAACGGAAATGAAAGAAGAAGCCGAAGGGGTATTGGCGTCCTTAACCATGGCCGATTCGTTACCGCCGGCACTGGTTGTGTATCAGCCTCATTTCCATCAAGGCGTAATAGGTATTGTGGCTGGTCGCTTAAAAGAACAACATCACCGTCCGGTTATCGTTTTTGCAAACCAGGACGAGGACACATTAAAAGGCTCTGCCCGTTCCATTCCCGGGCTACATATTCGGGATTTACTTGACGAGGTAAACACCAATTGGCCGGAGGTCATAACCAAATTCGGTGGTCATGCCATGGCAGCCGGGCTAAGTTTACCCGTTAGCGCATTGGCCGAGTTTGAACACGCTTTTCATCAGGTAACGGCTCGCCATATGGCCGCCATAGATTGTGAAAAAAAGATCCTCTCTGATGGCGAGTTAAGTGGTGATGATATTCATTTATCTTTAGCCCACACGTTACGCCAGGCCGGCCCGTTTGGTCAGGGGTTTGAATTGCCGTTATTTGATGGGGTATTTGATGTGGTTGATCAGCGCATGGTGGGAGAAAACAAAAATCACCTCAAGCTAGTGCTGCGAAAAAACGATGGCGAGGAAGTTGACGGCATTGCCTTTTCTGTGGATACCAACATCTGGCCCAATGGGGGCATTCAACGGGCTCAAGTGGCATACCGACTGGACATTAATACCTTTCGTGGGCGAGAATCAGTGCAACTGTTGATCGAAGAGATTGCCCCTGTTGAACCAGAGTAAAGCGCTGTTAAAAAAACATCCCTCACTGACTCACAGTGAAAATTGTCGGGTGGTGTCCCATGTACAGCGTCAAGACGATGACTGGATAAGGCATACCCTTATGATAGAGGGCTTTGATGTGCCTTTCGTGTTCAAGCGAAAAAAGGCATATCGATCGTTACGTGGTGCGCGGGTGAATATGACTTACTATCCACAGTGTGATGTGGTGGCAGGCATGGAATTTGAGTTTATGAAAGTGGTCAGGATAAAACGCAGCTAAGCCTACACATGCAAAATAACGACTGGCTGGACACCTATGTATTGCATCGGCGACCCTATCGGGAGACGTCATATATCGTTGACTTTTTTTCCCTGCAAAGCGGGCGGGTCAGTGCCGTCGCCAAGGGCGTGCGCAATAGCAAAAATGATAGAAAAAGCGTGTTACAACCTTTTCGCCTATTACGTATTCAGTTATCAGGGCGCAGCGAGTTAAAAAACCTCCGATTAGCGGATTGCGTAGGCCCGATGTTAATGCTCACCGGTCATGCCTTATTTTGCGCCATGTACCTCAATGAACTAATAAACCGCCTTTTGCCTGTGGGGGTGGTGAGCGAGTCTGTTTATCGTCAATATCAACAGGCCCTTTCTCAACTGCACCAAAATACCCATATCGAACAAACATTGCGGGAGTTTGAATTTGCCTTGTTGGATGAAATGGGAATGCTGGCCGATTGGTTTACCGATGGCGTAACCGGCGAACCCGTTGCACCGGATAAATGGTACTTGTATTCTCCTGAACAAGGTTTTGTCCGTTGCTTGCAAGCAAATCATAAACATCGGATTTCAGGGGCAGCATTGATGTTACTTGGCAATGGCCAATGGAGCGGTTTGTCTCTTGGCGCAGCAAAGCGTATCAATCGTCTTGCACTCAATTATCTTTTAGGCGACAAACCGCTAAAGAGTCGAGAACTCTTTCGGCAATAAATACACCATATTTAAGGGATTTGCAGCGGCATCGCGCAATGCTTTTTGCTACAATTTCTTTATTTTATCTTAAGGGCAGATGTATAGATGAATGAGATCCTTCTTGGCGTGAATATAGACCATATCGCTACTCTTCGTAATGCAAGGGGCACCCGTTACCCTGATCCTGTTCATGCGGCAGATATTGCAGAGCGAGCCGGTGCCGATGGCATCACAGTGCATTTGCGAGAAGATCGCCGCCATATTAAGGATCGGGACGTTACGCTGCTTGCACAAACCATCAATACCCGGCTGAATTTAGAAATGGCCGTGACTGATGAAATGATTGCTATTGCACTGGCAACCCAACCCGCATTTTGTTGCCTTGTACCGGAAAAACGCCAAGAGTTAACCACCGAAGGCGGCCTGGATGTGGCCGGTAATATTGATGTTATCAAGCAGGCTTGTGACAAGCTGGCACGTGCAGGGATCCAGGTATCGCTGTTTATCGATAGCGATGAAGCGCAAATTGATGCGGCCATTGAGTGTGGTGCTCCTTATATCGAAATTCATACCGGCCAATATGCCGATGCGAAAACCGAGGCTGAGGCGGCTAAAGAATTAGAACGACTGATCCAAGGCATTAAATATGCAAGTAAACGGGGTCTTAAGGTGAATGCCGGTCATGGTTTGCACTATCACAATGTTAAGGCCATTGCCGCCATTCCAGAGATTATTGAACTTAATATTGGCCATGCCATTATTGCCCGGGCGGCCTTCGATGGACTGGCAAAAGCGGTATCTGACATGCGTCTTCTTATGCAAGAAGCCCGTTTAGGTCATGCGGTTTAGCCGATGGCCATTGTAGGGATCGGCACGGATATCGTCGAAATCAGCCGGATAGAAACGGCACTTAACCGCAGCCAGCGATTACCTGAGAAAATTTTAACGCCCAATGAGCTGGCGTTGTTTCGACAAAGTGCACAGCCTGTTCGTTATCTGGCTAAACGTTTTGCCGCCAAAGAAGCGGCGGTTAAAGCCTTGGGGACAGGCATAGGCCGCGGTATTGGTTGGCAGCATATTGAAGTCAGTAATGACGATTTTGGTGCGCCACAGCTGACCTTTAGTGATGAGTTTGCCCACCGTTGTGATGCAAAAGGGGTGGCCTACTGTCACGTTTCCCTCTCCGATGAGCAACACTATGCTGTGGCAACAGTGATCCTTGAATCAGGGCAAGAGTAAATCATGGTAAGTTTTTATAAACCCGCAACGGTTAAAAAAGCACGGTCAACACGACGTACCGTGACCGTTGATTCATGGGATATGCTGGGGCAAGGTGTATGTACAGAACAACAGCCAGTGTTGTTTGTAGAAGGCGCTTTGCCGGGAGAAACCGTCGAAGTTACCGTGCACAAACAACAAAAGCGAGTTGCTTACGGTTCGGTGCACCGTATTATTAAAAAGAGCGAGGCGCGCCGCCAGCCGCTGTGCCCAGTGGCAGACCAGTGTGGTGGCTGTCAGCTGCAACATGTTGACGCACAACAGGCCTTGTCTTTCAGGCAGCAAGCGCTCACAGAATACTGGCATAAACAGCTGGGTGTTGCTGATTTACCTTGGGCGCCACCCATTGTTAGTGAGCCTCAAGGCTACAGACGAAAGGGGCGATTGGCTGTGGATGCTAGGCATGACAAGGATTTTAAGCTTGGCTATCGAAAAGCCAATGGCAAAGATGTGATGGACATTGACGCCTGTCCTATCCTTGTACCCGCTCTGTCATCGCTGATTGCGCCCTTAAAAAGGGTCTTGGCGGCACACCGGGATCGCCGCTATATTGGTCATGTTGGTGTGATGGCCGGTGATAATGTGACGGTCATAAGCCTTCGCATGACGCGAGCGTCGACTCCGGCGTTTGACGCTGCTCTTATTGGGTTTGCTATCAAACACCAAACCAATATCCAGCTTGAGTTGAGCGATGGCATAAAACGATTACACCAGTGTGCTCCGTTGACTTGTGAAACGGAACCCGGTTTGTTTTTACGTCCTGAACCGGATGATTTTATTCAAGTTAACAAATCGGTGAATCAGCGTATGATTCAACAAGCGATGGACTGGTTGAACCCGTTACCGGCAGAGAAAATTGCCGATTGGTTTAGTGGCTTGGGGAATTTTTCATTATCGTTGGCACAGCGGGGGGCCGAGGTGTTTGCTGCCGAAGGCGTGGCACAAATGGTGCATCGTGCTAAGGATAATGCGCTAAAGCAGAGCATTGACGGGATCCACTGGGCGCATCTTGATTTGGGATGTGCCGATTCAGCGGAACAGGCACTTCAGCATGGATTCCACAAAATTCTTCTGGATCCGTCACGAGACGGTGCCCAGGTGGTATGTGAAGCGTTGGCAAGACACAGAGTAAAAGCAATTTTGTATGTTTCTTGCAACCCCAGTACGCTCACACGAGACGCCCGTTGCCTGCTGGCGTCAGGTTATAGCATTGCAAAGGTGGGGTTAGTGGAAATGTTTCCCCAAACCCGGCACCTTGAAGTCATGATGCTATTTACGGACAAAAACAACGCATAAGCGAGTTGATGTTTTATGGTATCAACACGAAAAGTTCATGAGGCACAAAGGCCTCCTTTTGATGATTGGTTAGACAGTTTATCTATTAGCGAAACATCGAAAGAAAAATTAAAAGCGGTTTCACATATGCCTGAACGCCTGTTGGTGGGACAGGAAATGGTGGAGATCCTGCATCAACTCAATATGGATGATGCCACGCTGCAAGCCGCCTTGGTATATCCGTATTGTGAAAAACACAAGCTGAGTGAGACCGATATCGTTGCAGAATTTGGTCAGGAAATCAGTGATTTAATTAATGGTGTTCGCCGTATGGACGCCATTAAAACCTTGCACAGTCGCCGCCTTGGTGATTCTGTGTTGGCCACCGCCGATGAACAGCATATCGACAGCATAAGACGTATGTTGCTGGCCATGGTTGAAGACGTACGTGCCGTGGTGATTAAAATGGCTGAGCGTATCTGTGAGCTTCAACAGGTGAAAAAAGCAGATGAAGAAACCCGGGTGCTGGTGGCGCGTGAATGTGCCACCATCTATGCGCCATTGGCTAACCGATTAGGGATCGGGCAGTTAAAATGGGAATTAGAGGATCTGGCCTTTCGGTATCTGCATCCAAAAACCTACAAACAAATCGCCAAACAGTTAGATGGCAAGCGCAAAGAGCGCGCTGAATATATCGATAATGTGGTGGAAGGCTTACAAGCCTTGATGGACAAAGAACACATTAAAGCTGAGGTCTATGGACGCCCCAAACATATCTACAGCATATGGAAAAAGATGCAGAAAAAGCATCTTACCTTTGAGCAACTTTTTGATATTCGTGCGGTAAGAATTATCGCCGAACGTCTACAGGATTGTTATGCCGCATTAGGTACGGTGCATGCCAATTTCAAGCATATTCCCAAGGAATTTGATGATTACATTGCGACGCCGAAACCCAATGGGTATCAGTCGATTCATACGGTGATCGTGGGGCCAAGCGGCAAACCGGTGGAAATTCAAATTCGTACACAGCAGATGCATCAGGATGCCGAGTTAGGTGTGGCGGCGCACTGGAAATACAAAGAAGGCTCCACCGGCAAAACCTCCGGGTATGATGAGCGTATCAACTGGCTTCGCCGTATTTTACAGTGGCAGGAAGAAGTTGCAGAAAGTGGCGACCTGGTAGAGGAATTACGCAGCCAGGTGTTTGATGACAGGGTATATGTTTTCACCCCCAAAGGCGATGTTGTGGATTTGCCTCAAGGCTCAACACCACTGGATTTTGCGTACTATATTCATAGTAACGTGGGTCACCGCTGCATAGGCGCAAAAGTTAACGGCCGTATTGTGCCTTTTACCTACCAATTGCAAAGTGGGGATCAAGTGGAGATCCACACAGGAAAAGAATTGAATCCATCCCGAGACTGGATGCATCCCGGTCTCGGCTATGTGCACTCGTCCCGGGCACGGGCCACGATCCATTCTTATTTTAAGAAGCAAGATAAAGAAAATAATCAGCAGGCGGGTAAAGAGCTGCTGGAGCGGGAGCTACAACGGGCGCATTTACCGGTAAAAGTGCCGCCAGAAGCCTGCGAAAAATACAATATGCAAAGCGTTGAGGACTTATATGCCGCTGTGGGTGTGGGTGACATTCGTGTGATGACGGTGGTCAATCATATTCAACAGTTACTGGCACCTGAACCGGCCCCAGAACCGGATGAAATCAGTCCCAAGGTGAAAACCCGGCGTAAGGCAGGGGCAAAAGGCAAGGTCGATTCGGTGATTATCGAAGGGGTGGGCCATCTGATGAGTCAGTTGGCCAATTGCTGTAAGCCGGTGCCCGGTGATGCCATTATGGGCTATATCACCCAAGGACGCGGTGTCAGTGTACACAAAGAGAATTGTGACCAATTACAGCACTTGTTATCTGAGCATCCAGAACGTCAAATAGAAGTGAGTTGGTCGCGGGATCTAGCGGTGGGTTTTGAAGCCGCCATTGATATATTTTGTAGCGATCGCACTGGGATTTTGCGTGACATCACAACGGTGTTGGCGAACGAAAGCGTGGCGTTGCTGGGGGTTAACAGTTTAAGTGATAAAACCCGTCAGACCGCTATGATCACCATTTCTGTGGAAGTGCCGGACCGGCAGGTGCTATCGAAAGTCATTACGCGATTACGGCAATTGAAGGATGTGGTGGATGTCAAACGCAAAAACGGTTGATATGACACCACCAATAACGCGGTTGCTTGATATTATGTCCCGCTTGCGGGATCCCCAAAAGGGGTGTCCCTGGGACTTATCTCAGACCATGGTCACCCTGACTCGCTATACCATTGAAGAAACCTACGAAGTGGTTGATGCCATTGTAAAAGGCCAGCCCCAGGCCATTTGCGATGAACTGGGCGATTTGTTATTTCAAATCGTCTTTTATGCGCAAATTGCTGAGGAAGAGGGCTCCTTTTGCTTTGATGATGTGGTCAATGCCATCAGCGAGAAACTCGTGCGACGCCATCCCCATGTGTTTGCGGGTAAATCCATTCCGAAAGAACAACTTGCTGCCCAATGGGAGGCAATCAAACAGCAAGAGCGTGCAGAGCAACCTCAAGCTAAGGGTTTGTTAGCTAATGTCCCAGTAAATCTTCCGGCTTTAATGTATGCCCAAAAACTGCAAAAACAGTGCGCAAAGGTGGGATTTGACTGGACCGACACGCCCCCTGTATTGGCGAAGGTGCAAGAAGAAGTTGATGAAATCGCCGAGGAACTCGCGGCTACCGATTGTAATGCCCATCGGGTGGAAGAGGAAATTGGCGATGCTTTATTCGCAATGGTGAATCTTGCTCGCCATTGCAATGTGGATGCAGACACGGCGTTACGAAAAGCCAGTGAGAAATTTGCATCCCGCTTTCATCAGGTAGAGCTACTAGCGGAAAAAGCGGGTAATCGGGTACAAAGTTTATCGTTGGCTGAACTGGAAGCCTTATGGCAAGAGGTTAAAGGCAACGAGCACTAAGGGGACAAGTCATTTCGGGTATTAAACTCTTGTAAAAACGCATCGGGGGCGGCTTCCCAATTTGCGTTGCTCCAAGTATAAGACAATACACTGGAAGTTAACTGGTGTACTACGCGCTGAGGGTCGTTAATAATTTCTCTGGCTTTTCTATGGGCCGGATAGCGATTAAATAATTTAGCTAATTCACCGTTTTGCAGCAGTATTTTGATTCCCTCGTAAAGCCGAGTCTGTAATTCGGGGCTGTGAGGCGAGACAAAATAATACTCGTAGCTGGGATAAACAAGGAGGTGGTTTTTCTCGATAGTCAGTTGCTCGTTGAGGTGATAATTGAGATCCCGCTGTGCCTCGACCACATTGCGCGGGAAATAATCCACCATCCCTTCTTCTACGCTTCGGTACATGCTGGTGTACCAATCAGACCAGATGGCGGTGTGTACGTTGAAACGATGGGCTTCTAATATTTTTGAATCTGGCCAATCGCGGCCTTGTACACAGGCCATGCGTTTTATATTGTCCAGGGTTTGATCTGCCGGAAAATTCCCTTGCTTGGCTTGGTTTATAACAAAGATCCGATAGCCACCTAACCCTTGAATAAGGGGAAATCTCACCGGCAATAAGGTTTTTTCTAATTTTTCTGTGCTGATACTCCACATAATATCAGCCTGACCCGCCATCAAGGTGGCGATTTGACGGCTTTGCGACATAGGGAAAGGGTGGGGCGTGATAGTGCCTTTGTCGTATTTATCCGCTGTTATCTCAAGGGCCGCTCGAAGAACATCAAGTTGGTAACTGCCATACTCAGAGCCAGTGAATGACTGGGTATAGGTATAGGTTTTTGAATAGCATACAGCTGATGTAAGCATGTATGTCATGACAATCAAGTACTTCCACATTAATCTTCATTTCCCTGGAAATTGATGCATAAATGACGTGTGTAAAAAACAAAAACGTGAGTAATATCCCGCAAAGTGGGTGTTTTTAAATTAGCTGAATATTATAAAAACGCCAATGTAGTTAATTATATTTTGCGAAATTTCTTGTTAGGGGTTCGCTTTTTACGCAAATCCTGTATAATTCGCGCCCTGCCCAGTTACACCCACCTTTGGGAAGGTGGAAGAATCAATGGGCTCGAAGGGGTCCGGTCATTGATTTTCATGAGATTTCCGGGTGTTCCGGTAATCTGTAACGAAGAAATTTTTCGGGTGATTTTAAATGAAAACTTTTGTTGCTAAGCCAGAAACGGTACAACGTGACTGGTATGTGGTTGATGCCACAGACAAAACTCTAGGTCGTTTGGCGACTGAAATTGCGCGTCGTCTGCGCGGTAAGCATAAAGCTGAATACACTCCTCATGTTGATACTGGCGATTACATCGTTGTTATCAATGCGGATAAAGTAACCGTGACGGGTAACAAAGCGCAAGGTAAAATGTACTACTCGCATACTGGCTACCCAGGTGGTCTGAAAGAAACTAATTTTGAAAAGCTGCTTGCTCACAAACCAGAAATGGTTATTGAAAAAGCGGTTAAAGGAATGCTGCCAAAAGGTCCTCTGGGCCGCGCAATGTTCCGCAAAATGAAAGTTTACGCTGGTGCTGAACATAAGCATGCAGCACAGCAGCCACAAGTTTTGGACATCTAAGGAGCGTTTGACATGGCAGATACTCAATACTACGGCACAGGCCGCCGCAAAAGTTCTACTGCTCGTGTGTTCCTGCGTCCTGGTACAGGTAACATCGTAGTAAACCAACGTGCTCTTGATGAGTACTTTGGCCGCGAAACCGAGTGCATGGTTGTTCGTCAGCCACTTGAGTTAGTAGAAATGACTGAAAAGTTTGACCTTTACATCACTGTTAAAGGTGGTGGTTCTAACGGTCAAGCTGGTGCAATCCGTCACGGTATTACCCGTGCACTGATGGATTACGATGAAGCATTGCGTCCTTCACTGCGTAAAGCAGGCTTTGTTACGCGTGACGCACGTCGCGTTGAACGTAAGAAAGTGGGTCTGCATAAAGCACGTAAGAAGCCACAGTTCTCCAAACGTTAATTCGTTTATTGGAATTAAAAAAACCCGGTCATGTACCGGGTTTTTTATTGCCTGTAAAAGGGTTTTTAATCGCGCAAGTTTAGTGCAGGTTCGCGATCTCCTACTCGCGGCTGGTCATCTATCCCCCTTTTTATTGTTCTGCTTGCTTTTGGTTATTTTGGCTCGTTAGGTAAGCGTCGTCAGGGAAAGAAAGTAGGGTTTCCATAAGGGTTCTTGCCGCTTTATGGGCAATATAATCAATCTTATGACCTGGTGTGGTATCGCCCACTTCATAGGTCACACCATGAGCATGAAACTTGTCGGCGATATATTGTTTAAATACCCCAGAGCCGGCCTCGTTACCCGGTTTTATTATTAAATCGAATATACGTTGGGTTTGCTCTTTCAATTGTGACAGCCAGTCATTGACCAAGGTAGAAGGGGTACAGTCGGCCTCTTGTGGGATGGTATAGAACACATCGTAAAAGGTAGAGTGAAAATCCAACGCCATGGCAATGTTGCCCCCTTTTTTCACAATATTTGTTAAATAGTCATCAACCAGTTGGGTTTCAGGTTGGGTAAGGTTATGCCAGTCTCTATTCAGATCAATATGACCATCACTATGTCGCCAGTTCCCCTTTGCCATGCCATCAACGTTTAGTGCAGGAACGATTAAAAGGTTAAAACGAGATAAAAAGGTTGTCGACAGTGACGTCCTGTTTGACAGTTCATCCACAAAGGCAAGTAATGCCTGTGCGCCGGTTAATTCAGGGGGATGCTGTCTGCCCAACACCACTAGCCATTGTTTACTGCTGCCGGAATGAATTAAACCGTATATTGGCCGTTTGTCCAGGCTTTGCCCCATGACCATCACCTTGGTATTTAGCCGTTTTCCTACCTTAGTTAGCCAACGATGGTAATCCTCGTTTAATAAGGGAGGTTGGGCTGCTACATAAACCGGGGCCTTGCCCACAGATATGGTGACTTGCATGGTATTACCATCTGAATCAAAGGCGATGGGAGTCCAGGTTTGTTTATCATGACTGATTTTAGGGAGGTAGCGAGGGGAAAACTCGCCGAAATCAAGGGAAACCCGGATGGTACGCTCTTGGGGGCTTTGGGCACTAAAATAAAACCAAGGGCTCGGATTGATAGGGGTATCTTCCGGTGTGAAATGCAAAATAAACTGATTGTCAGTGTCAGCTTCACAACTGGCTAATCGGCCCGCTTCAAATTGATTGGAAAACTGTACGCCGTTGATGGTACATGCAAGAAGATAGGCAGGTAGGAATGCAAAAACAAATGTGAGTAAACGAACCATGTTGACTCCTGATAATGGCACCAGAACATGGCATTTTGCTGGTACAAAGAGGAAAAATAGACATTAAGAATGACTCGCCCCTTACGTTAAAAACAGGTCAATCTTAATGAAATAACAGCATTCGTAGACGCTTATTACGACCATCCTTGCTGTCATTTATTCATCATACAGGATTCCCGTTAGCCTGCTGACAATTCCTGATGGTATTGATAATTTTCCGAGAAGGTTCTCTTTTGGGTTACTTTAACCTGTGAATACCACGCCTATTTTAATTTGTGTGGTAGCAGGACTAATTCTAAGGGGTAGGCTATATTTCATTTCGTCGGGATAGAAAAGGCAGCCATCTTTGTTGCTGAAAGTTAAAGATAATTTAACAGGATCAGAATGTGCAGATAAAAGAGATATGATGGGCTTTTGAAATTCACGTTATATCATTGCGTTATGCACATAAAATGTATGATATCTTTGATTGAACGCAGGTTATCGACGTTTTATCGACGATAAAACCTTGTAACAATAAGGGCTTTTCACTTATCATTCCCGATCGAAATAAACTATAACTAACGAGTTGTTCAGTGTCCCTGACACTGGCTGCGCAAATAAGACAGGCCAAAGCAGTACTTTTGTAATTAAAACGTTAATTGATTACAACGGGGCCCAAAATATCCAAATCTGGAGAAATGTGGATGAGTAACGTATCAGTCGATGCAAAAGACTCTGCACTCAACGGGAGCCAACCTGATAACAATAATCGACGCCGTTTTTTAACGGTGGCCACATCGGTTGTTGGAGCAGTAGGCGTTGTTGGCGCGGCGGTTCCTTTTGTGACTTCGTGGAATCCCAGCGCAAAAGCAAAAGCTGCTGGTGCTGATGTGGAAGTCGACATCAGTGCGATTGAACCAGGGCAGTTAATTCGCGTGATGTGGCGAAGCAAACCTGTGTGGATCGTACGCAGAACACCGGAAATCCTGGAAGAACTGGCGACCCATGAAGATCATCTTCGCGATCCTAATTCAGAAGCGGAACAACAACCTACTTTTGCTAAAAATCGCTATCGGTCGTTAAAAGAAGAGTACTTAATTCTTGTTGGTATTTGTACCCATTTGGGATGCTCCCCCCAATATTTGAAAGATGGTGCTTTTGAAGAAGCAGTAGAAGGTGTTCCCAATGGCTTCTTTTGCCCTTGTCACGGCTCGAAGTTCGATATGGCAGGACGCGTGTTCCAAAGCGTACCTGCGCCGTTAAATCTTGTTGTACCACCTTATCAATTTGTTGATGACACCACCGTCATTATTGGTTCGGAAGCGGAGGCTGTATAACATGAATGCATTCTTAAATTGGATAGAAGAACGCATCCCGATGATGCGAGTGGCGAATATGCACGCCATTCAGTACCCCGCGCCCCGGAACATGAATTTCTGGTACGTGTTCGGCTTTTTGGCCACCATCGTATTAGTTAACCAAATTGTTACCGGTATCTGGTTAACGATGAACTTTAACCCCACAGCAGAAGGCGCTTTCTTCTCGGTGGAATACATCATGCGGGAAATCGACTTCGGTTGGGTTATCCGTTATATGCACAGTACGGGTGCCTCGGCATTCTTCATTGTTGTCTACGCTCACATGTTCCGTGGCATGATTTATGGGTCTTACCAGAAGCCCCGTGAATTGCTATGGGTATTTGGTATGTTTATTTACCTGGCGTTAATGGCCGAAGCTTTTATGGGCTATGTGTTACCGTGGGGACAAATGTCCTATTGGGGAGCGCAGGTTATTGTTTCGCTGTTCAGTGCGATTCCTGTTATCGGGCCTGATCTGGTGATTTGGATCCAGGGCGACTATGTTATCTCTGGCGCAACGTTGAATCGTTTCTTTGCATTACATGTCATTGCCTTGCCCTTGGTCATCGTGATCCTAGTGTTTTTGCATATTATTGCACTGCATGAAGTGGGGTCAAATAATCCTGATGGCGTGGCCATTAAACATAAAAAAGGGTCTTTGCCTGAAAGTGAAAAGACCAAGTACGAAATTCATGAATACTACACCAGCAAATATGATATCGCTGATGATGTAGTGCCTTTCTTCCCCCATATCGTGCTAAAAGACTTGGTGGCATTTTGCATCTTCTTATTTGTTTTTTGTTACATCATGTTCTTTGCCCCTGAAATGGGTGGCAAGTTTCTTGAACATCCCAACTTTGAGATTGCAAACCAGCTGAAAACGCCAGAGCACATTTTCCCTGTGTGGTACTTCACGCCTTTCTACGCCATATTGAAAGCCATACCGGATAAACTGTTCGGGGTTATCGCCATGTTTGGGGCAATTGCAGCACTGTTTGCCTTACCATGGGTGGATCGTGGTCGTGTGAAATCTTGGCGTTATCGTTGTGGCTTACACAAAGTAAACCTTTTACTTTTCGCTGCGGTGTTTGTATTCCTTGGTTATCTGGGTGGAACGCCACAGGAAAACTGGAAAATCATTGCCTCACAAATTGCCACAGTACTGTATTTTGGCTTTTTTGTGGCATTGTTCCTGTACAGCAAAAATGAACGGACTAAACCTGTACCTGCGAGGATCCCGAAATGAGAAAATTGATGTTAGTACTCACATTCCTCATCCCGGGTATGGCTTTGGCTGCCAGCGGCAGTGTGCATTTAGATAAAGCGCCCGTTGATTTAACGGATAAAGCCTCTTTGCAACGAGGTGCTAAAATCTTTATGAACTATTGTCTGGGTTGTCACGCCATGCAATATCAGCGTTATCAGCGTACTTTCCATGATTTAGGGATTCCCGATGAATTGGGACAAAAATACCTTCAGTTCACCGGTGAAAAGGTTACCGATTATATTACCCGCTCCATGCCTGAAGCGTCTGCGGCCACGTGGTTTGGTGCGGCGCCGCCGGATTTAACACTGGTTAATAGGGTGCGAGGTTCTGACTGGATCTATACTTATTTGCGCAGTTTCTATGTGGATGAAAGCCGTCCGTTTGGTGTTAATAATGCGGTTTTCAAAGATGTGGGTATGCCTCATGTACTTCAGCCGTTGCAAGGCACGCCACGCATGGCCCATGAAGAAGTGCTGGTGGACGGTGAAATGAAATCCCAATTTGTGGGTATTAAAACCGATGGCGACGGTGCGCTGACAACGGAAGAATATGATCAAGCCGTGGCGGATTTGGTGAATTTTCTTGCTTATTCAGGTGAACCTTTCCGCCTACAGTCTGAAAGTATCGGAAAGTGGGTGCTGGTATTCATCGTTGTTCTTTTCTTCTTCGTCTACTTATTGAAGAAAGAATACTGGAGAGAAGTACACTAACAGCGCATATTTTGTGTATAATACGCAAGGGGGCATTCCGCCCCCTTTTTTAGCATATGGCAAGCGACATTAGCGCTTGCGTAGTATTACTCTCGACGGAGGAAAATGAATGGCCGTAGCCGCGAATAAGCGTTCAATCATGACGTTGTTCTCAGATACCATCGACATTTACAGTCACCAGGTTCGTATTGTTTTGGCGGAAAAAGGTGTTGGTGTTGAAATAAGCTACACAGATCCCACGAATCTGCCTGAGGATTTGCTTGATTTGAACCCATACGGTACCGTGCCAACCCTCGTTGACAGAGAATTGGTTCTATATAAATCCCATATCATCATGGAGTATCTCGATGAGCGTTTTCCTCATCCGCCCCTGATGCCTGTTTATCCCGTATCGCGAGGACAAAGTCGCTTAATGATGCACCGGGTTGAGCAGGACTGGTATTCTTTAGCGAATAAAATTTTCCGTAATGAAGGTGATGTGGAAGCGGCTCGTAATGATTTACGCGAAGCCCTGTTAGCCCTAGGCCCTGTATTTGATGAAATGCCTTATTTCATGAGTGAAGAGTTTAGCTTAGTGGATTGCTACCTTGCACCACTGTTATGGCGTTTACCTGCATTGGGTATCACTCTAACCGGCAATGGTAGTAAAGAAGTTAATGCGTATATGACGCGCATCTTCTCTCGTAGCTCCTTTAAAGCCTCGTTAACGGATCAAGAACGGGAAATTCATAACCCGTTATGAGTATGATGACCCCTAATCAACCCTATCTGTTAAAAGCATTCTACGATTGGATAGTGGATAACCAGCTTACGCCCTACATTGTGGTGGATGCCACTATGGAGCGGGTTGATGTGCCTCAGGAGTTTGTAAAAGACGGTCAGATAGTACTGAATGTCTCTCCGGCAGCGTGTATGAACTTTGCTCTGGATTTGGAAGCATTGTCTTTCCAGGCTAGATTTGGTGGCCAACCTCGCCAAATTTACATCCCTTGTCATGCGGTATTAGCCGTATATGCAAGGGAGAACGGCGCAGGTACGGTGTTCTCGTTAGAAGAAGAGACCGAAAAGCCAGATTCTGCACCTAAAAGTAATAGCGATGGGGTAACACGACCATCGGGGGATACCAGTGATGGCGATTCACAAAACGCGCCGGTACCACCGAAAAAAGGTAAACCCAACCTGAAAGTCATTAAATAAAAAGTCGGCAATGCCGACTTTTTTTATGCCTTACATCAATAGTAAGGTGGCGGTGCCAAGAAAGGCAAAAATACCAACAACGTCGGTAATGGTGGTGAGAATAACACTACCGGCAAGGGCAGGATCGATTTTTAAGCGCTTCATGATAATGGGCAGTGTTGCACCGGCCAACGCCGCCGCTATCATGTTAACCAGCATAGCGAAGGCGATCACCACACCCAGTATCAAATTTTGTTTCCATACGCCAATGACCGTGGCGATAAGTAATGCCCAGATAATGCCATTTAAAAAGCCGATGGCGATTTCTTTGCTAATGAGCCAGCGGGCGTTACTGCCGTTAACGTGACCTAGGGCCATACCCCGGATCACCAATGTGAGTGTCTGATTTCCCGCAACACCGCCCATACTGGGAACAATGGTGTTTAAAATGGCCAATACGGCCAGTTGACTGAGAGTGGCTTCAAATAGATCGCTGACAGCGGCAGCCATCAGGGCCGTAACCAGATTTACGGCTAACCAAACCGAGCGTCGCTGGGTACTTTGTAAAACGGGGGCAAAGGTATCTTCTTCATCATCTAAACCGGCCATACTCATCATGGAGTGCTCCGCATCTTCTCTGATGATATCCACCACGTCATCGATGGTAATACGTCCAACTAGGCGATGATTTTCATCCACAACGGGGGCAGACAGCCAGTTGTACCTTTCAAATAGGCTGGCCACTTCACCATCAGGCATATTCACCGGCACCGCTTCGGCATCTTCATCCATGACTTCTGCCACCTTATCTTCAGGGTCGGCGGTGAGCAGTCGGGCTACCGGGACAAGGCCGACAAGGTTGTCGGTGCGGTTTACCACGTAAAAGGTGTCGGTGTTTTCTGGTAATTCACCTTTTAGCCGTATATAACGCAACACCACGTCAACGGTCACATCTGGACGCAAAGTAATGGTGTCAGTATTCATAATAAAGCCGGCGGTTTCTTCACCATACGCCAGCGCTTGCTCCGCACGATGCCTGTCTTGGGCATCCATGGATTGCAAGATACCCTGTAAGACTTCATCGGGAAGACTGCTTAGTGTTTCTGCTAAGTCATCGGTGTCCATTTCCTCTAGGGCATCGACAACTTTTTCCGGCACCATCTTACTGATAATACCGTTACGTACATCTTCGGACAGTTCTTCGAGAATATCGCCGTGAAAATCACTGTCGATAAGATCCCACAATTCATCCCGGGTTTTGGTTGGGCTGGATTCTAGGATCAGTGCCACATCGCTCGGCGGCAGCTCATGCAGCATTTTTCTTACAGACACAAATCGCCCATCACCCAAGGCGTCGTTAAGTGAGCGTAATTGACTTTGTGCTGATTTACTGTCCAATGCTTCTGCCACTGAAATCCTTTGAGAAACAATATGGAAGGGATACCTATAGGATACCCCAACAAGCAAATTCTGTCATGAATATTGATGCTGAAAATACTAGCAAAAGTGGGGGAATAGGCAGGTTAAACCTGAGGGTGTTGAAGTCTTATGATCAAGTGCGACAAATTGTTATGGTTGTCATTTATTCGTCATCATTTTGCGGTTCAATTTTTAGCCGTTCTGCTAGCAAGCGATTAAATGTCTGCATAAATTGTTGATCAACAGAATAACGACTAAACATAAAATGTACCTCTTGGCGCTGAATGTTTTCTTCACTCACCGTTATTTGAATGCCTTGCTTTTTGGCGCTGTAAGCCAAGACCTCTTTGTCATCTAAAATCAAATCCACACGACCTAAAGCGAGGGCGTTTATCCGACGTGCCACACTTTCAATATGCACCAGTTGATGGTGAAAAGGATTGGCGATATGGGATGAAAAGTACTCACCAAACCAGCCACCTGTATTGAGCGCCAGTGTTTTACCCTGTCGTAAGCGTGTGAGCAGATCTTGCTGTGCCGGTGGCGCAGAACCGCTGTTAAGGTATCCGTAACCAATGCTTTCTGTGCGATAGGGAATGGAAAAATAGTTATTTTGTGCCCGTTCCGGTGTATAAGCAGCGCCTAACACCACATCGATTTTGCCTTGGTTAACGTCATGAGCTAGGCGTTTTTCCGGTAAAACTTGGGGTATTAGGGCGTAGTTCATCTTCGAAAGAATGGATTTTAGCAACAAATAATCTTTACCCGCTGCCTGATTTTGATTTTGCAGAACAAAGTAGGGGGGCCATTCTGCACCGCCTAAATACAGGGAGTCCTGCCCATAAACCGATGACAGAGGAAGGAAAAAGAGTAACGGCACCACTAACACCATCGATAAACGATGAACAAAATACATGTTCAGATCCTTGAACTTACGCTGAGCAGTTTAGTGGTTCACTACTTAAGCAAAAGTGAGAGTAGGTTTATTTAGCAATAGAAGTGGCCGGGAAGCAATGGATCAGAGGTTTTCATGGGTTGTATGGGGAAGTATTACCGGTGAGTGACCATAATGCGGTTATTCATCTTCGTTGAATTTTTGGACAATCAAGCTTTCTACCGCATCAAGTGCCGCCTGTGCATCTGGGCCTTCTGATATAATGGTTACCTGCTCACCCTGATGACTTTCCATCATCATTAGCCCTAACACACTGTTTGCATTGGCCGTTTTATCCCCTTTTTGCAAGGTAACTTCGGCATCAAATTGATTCGCCAGTTGTACCAGTTGAGTGGCTGCCCGGGCATGTAAGCCCAGTTTGTTAACAATGGTGACAGATTTTTCTAGGCGCATCATTCTTTTTGCTCTCGATGACGTATTTGCACATCAGAATGGCTCTCCCGCAAGTTCTTAGCTAAGCATTCAGCAACGTAAACACTGCGGTGCTGGCCACCGGTGCAGCCTATGGCAACGGTCACATAGCTTCGATTGTTGCGTTCTAGATGGGGTAACCATGTGGTGATGAGGTTTTGAATTTGATAAATAAATTTGGTAACGATGGGCTGTGAACTTAAAAATACTTGCACAGGCGTGTCTAAGCCAGTGAGATGTTTTAAGTCGGGCTCCCAATGGGGATTAGGTAAGAAACGGGCATCAAACACGTAATCGGCGTCTTTAGGAATGCCATGTTTAAAGCCAAAGGATTCGATAACCAGTACTAAACGCGCGCTTTTTTTACCTAAAATGCGCTCGCGTATGAGTTCGGCAAGCTGGTGGATGCTTAAGGAATCGGTATCAATATTAAGATCTGCCCGTTCCGCAATGGGGGCAAGCAGTTCTTTTTCTGTGAGAATGGCATCGGATAAAGACTTGTTTAATTTGGCCAGTGGATGCAAACGCCGGGTTTCACTGAAGCGCTTCATCAGCATGTCTTCACTGGCATCGATATACACAATGGTAACCGTCCAAGATTCGGGCAAATAATCCAGTATTTCCACTAATTCAGCGGGATCTTTGGGCAGGTTACGAACATCGATGCTCACGGCCACTTGTTCGTATTCGTCGGCGACAGTATGGGTTAAAGCGGGAAGCAGGTTAACGGGGATATTATCAACGCAGTAATATCCCAAATCCTCTAAGGCCCGTAATGCTACAGATTTTCCCGAGCCTGAACGGCCACTTATGATGATCAGATTCACCGTGTCTCTCCTAAATCCGCAGGCAACAAATGTCCTTTTCTATAACTTACTGTAATGCGCGAATAATATCATCATTGGTTTGCGCTTTTCTGATGCTTTTTATGGTTTCTTTGTCGCTGAGTTTTCCCGCCACTGTGGCTAGGGTTTGCAAGTGACCTTCTGTTTGATCATGAGGCACTAACAGGGTGAAAAAAATATCCACAGGTTTATTGTCAATGGCATCAAAGTCTATCGCAGGTGTACTAGTGACAACAATAGCGATAACGTGATCCAACCCTTCTAGTCGACCATGGGGAAGTGCGATGCCGTTGCCAATGCCAGTACTGCCCATTCTTTCTCGGGAAAGCAGACTGCTCAGCACTGTGGCTTCGTCAATGTCAGGGTTATTTTGGGCAGCGATTCCGCTGATAATTTCCAAAATACGCTTTTTACTATTGCACTGGACCGCACATTTAGTGCGGTCCAGGCTTACGATGGCTTGAATATCCATAAGTGACGTTAATGCTTTTTAAGCTTCTCTTTGTGCTTTAATACCTGCCTATCCAGTTTATCAACCATATTGTCTATTGCGGCATACATATCCTGGTTTTCTGAAGAGGCAAACACTTCCGCGCCGCTAAGGTATACTGTAGCTTCTGCTTTTTGATTGAGTTTTTCAACATTTAATATGACGTGCACATTTGATATGTGATCAAAGTGGCGCTCTAATTTGCTGAATTTAGTATCGACATAATTACGCAAAGAGTCAGTGATCTCAACATGACGACCGGTAAGGTTGATTTGCATATTTCGTCTTCCTTATTTTAAGCAGCCCTAAATCAGGCTTTTGCGTTGGTTAGACGGTGGAATCGACAAAGATTCCCGGTATTTTGCTATTGTTCGCCGAGCTACCATAATACCTTGCTCGGCCAACAACGAAGCAATCTTACTATCGCTAAGCGGTTTACTGGGTTTTTCAGCCGCCACTAGCTTTTTAATTAATGCGCGTATTGCCGTTGATGAACATTCGCCACCTGATTCCGTTGCGACGTGGCTGGAGAAAAAGTATTTCAATTCGAAAATGCCCCGTGGGGTATGCATGTATTTTTGCGTGGTTACGCGGGAAATTGTTGATTCATGCATATCCACCATTTCTGCGACATCATTGAGCACCATTGGTTTCATCATTTCCGGTCCGTGCTCAAAAAATCCCATTTGTTGCTGTACGATACAGTTCGCCACCTTCAATAGGGTTTCGTTGCGACTTTCCAGACTCTTTATAAACCATTTCGCTTCTTGCATATGAGAGCGAATAAACTGAGAGTCGCTGCTGTTTTTCGCTTTACGGCTCATGGCCGCATACTGCTGATTAACACTTAATTTAGGTAGACTATCTGGATTAAGTTCCACCACCCATCGTCCGTTTTTCTTCGCCACAGACACATCAGGAATGACATATTCTGGTTCTTTGGTGATAAGGGCGCTACCGGGCCGTGGATTCAATGTTTGTAGTAAACGCATGGCTTCACGAAGTTGATCTTCTTTGAGCCGAGTTTTACGCATTAGTGTTCGATAATCTTTGCTACCGAGTAAATCACAATGGTTCTCCAGCAGCATTTTGGCTTCTTCCAGCCAAGGCGTCTCAGGGGCAAACTGTTTGAGTTGCACAAGCAGGCATTCCTGAGGTGAACGGGAGCCAGAGCCTATGGGATCAAACAATTGGATACGTTTTAGCACGCATTCCACTTCGTCTTCTTCCACCGGTTCTTCGGTTTCGTCACTATTAACGCTTTGCAGAATATCCTCAACGCTAACGGTGAGGTAACCACTTTCATCGATGGAGTCGATAATCGCCAAGGCGATGGCTCGGTCTATTTCTGAAAAGGGCGTCAAGCGCATTTGCCAAAGCAAATGATCCTGAATGTTCTCGGTGGTTTCTCCCTGAAAGATCTGTTCATCATCGCCACCAGAGGAGCCGGATATGCTGGTTGCCGGTGCGGAGGAAGCTGAGATATATTCATCCCAAGTACTGTCTAAGGGTAATTCTTCGGGAAGGTCGTTTTTTTCTAACGCTTCTCCAGTGTCCATACTTTCAGTGGCAGATGCCGATTCCTGAACCGTATCGTCGTTCTCTAAATTATTTTTTTCGCCAACATCGTTGTCGGTACTTTCATCCACTTCTAACAACGGGTTGGAATCCAAGGCTTCTTGAATTTCCTGTTGTAAATCAAGTGTCGACAACTGCAATAATTTGATCGCCTGCTGTAACTGCGGCGTCATTGTAAGTTGTTGGCTAAATTTTAACTGTAACGATGGTTTCATCTACGTCTTATATAACTCTATCAAGGGATACCCAGTATGGGTCACGATTAACCGAATCCGATATCCTAACTATAGCCTGAATTGCTCTCCCAGGTATACATCACGAACCTTTTGATTACTTAATACTTGTTCCGCGGTACCCTGCGCAATGAGCTCGCCATGACTGACGATATAGGCTTCTTCACAAACATCAAGGGTTTCTCGAACATTGTGATCCGTAATAAGGATTCCTATACCTCTGTCACGTAAATGCTGAATAATCTTCTTTATATCATTCACTGAAATTGGATCAACACCAGCGAAGGGCTCATCCAACAAAATAAATTGTGGGTTAGCAGCGAGTGCTCGTGCAATCTCCACCCGACGGCGCTCTCCGCCGGATAAACTCATACCCGTACTATTACGTATATGGTTGATATTAAATTCATCAAGTAGTGAATCCGCTTCGGCTTCACGTTGTTCTTTTTTCAAATCTTTGCGGGTTTGCAGAATCGCCATGATATTCTCATGAACGGTGAGTTTACGGAATATGGATGCTTCTTGTGGTAAGTATCCAATGCCTCTGCGTGCCCTTTCATGCATGGGTTGGTGCGTCAACTCCTGGTCATCGATTTTGATTTTTCCTTTGTCTAAAGGAACCAGCCCCACAATCATATAGAAGGTGGTGGTTTTCCCCGCGCCATTGGGCCCTAACAAGCCCACAATTTGGCCCGTTGATACTGACAAGCTGACATCCCGTACAACCTGGCGGGATTTGTACGATTTAGCTAAATGGGATGCAGACAACGTAGCCATTATTGATTATCTTCCTTGTTATCTTCGTCATTATCATCGTGCTGTCTTTTGCTCTCAATGGTATCGGGTCTAAACACGGTAGTCACGCGTCCTGAAGCGCTTTCGGCCCCCCCGGTGGCAAGTAATTGTTCTTTGCCCATATCATAAGTGATGCTGTCTCCTTGCACCACGCTAGTGTCTTGCTGAATTTGGGCATTGCCGTTCAATGAAATCATTTGTTTTGCCACTTCGTAACGGATTTCCTTGGCGCTGGCTTTTACATTTTCGCCATC